>JAYYRF010000345.1:0-13291 GCA_036127535.1 Myxococcota bacterium
GAAAGACCGATGGCTTGGCTGGACATGGACACATCCCCTCGGAGAAATACGGGGTTTACCGTTGGCATGAATAGCCGAATCTCTTGTACTTGATCCATACGCAAACGCTTTCCTGCAGCCTTTAAATGACGTTGCAAGACCTCATTTACACTTTGAACTGCGGTTTGTAAGACCAAAGGTACGGGATGAGCAGAGAGGACTTGTGTCGCACCAACCCATGTATGGTTTTGATAGAGGCTAGAGATCGGAAGCGATGCCGGCGGTAACATCCCAAAGCTGGACGCCAAGGGCGCGCGAAACAGTTGCTCGGCCAAAGAGAAGCAAGCCCGCATTAACATGCCCGGATACAAAGACCAATCCCCAACACATGCCAAAGAAAAAGAATGTTCCAACGCCGTCTCAACCGTTTGACGATCTTTCTTTTCCGCGAGGGCGATCGTAAAAATCGCCTCTGTCAAGGCTGTGTAAGACTGACGCAAAGGCGTAAATTCAAAGGCCAACCCGACCCGAGACGCTGCTTCACAGGCAATGGAACAAACACGAATCCGCTCCTGGGCCGAGAGGGAACGATCTTGAGACATGAGCGTGGACAAAGGCCCCACAATGCCACCGATTTGATAGGAAAGGAATCGTCCCTGCCCAATGACATAGATTTTCTCCGAGAGTTCTAGGGTATCTTCGGGGATGTTTTTCTCTATATATCGTTGTCTAGCGATTGTATTACGCTGAATCTGATCGGGTATCTCATCGACCGAATACGCCCAACTGACCAAACGCTTGATATCCATAATCAATACTCCATGCGGGTTTGGAACCCAACTGCCAATAACGAGCCCCCTATGGGAATCTCGCTCTCCACCGGTGCACCAGGGGTGTACGCAGAATCATAATCTACCTCGATAAAACCCGGAGCAAAAATATGGTATTGGCCAAAAAAATCCCATGTCAAAGGACCGAGATCAATCGGTAGGAGATGGGTCATTCCAACCCCAGCAGAGAAAAATTGACGCGGTGAATCCAAAGGAGAAACATTGGAACCATAGTTTTTTAGTGCTGTCGATACGTATCCCCAACCACCGCGCAGTAAAATAGGCCGTCCGAAGGTAGAGAGCTCAGACTCCAAACCCATATGTACGCTCCAAGTGTCCTGTAATTCGACTTGATAGGAATTCCCATCATCGAGGGAGGTCGGCTCCGAAAATAAAATCGGGATTTGAACCGTCCCTTCGACAACCTGAGCGGTATTGAGAAAGGCGTCGCTCCAACCGGTCCACTCCAATCCCACAGAAACCTGTAGGGGTTTCCAGTTGGTATAGGACGTCTCAAAACGAAAACGCGCCGGTTTGTAGTAGTCGAGCAACGAGAGTTTCACCGGAGCCACCAAGGTAAAATCGATCTCATCGAGCCCAGCGAATTCATTCACGCCCAAATTGATCTGCAAATCCAGATCGACATCTATCGGATTGGACAAGGCACTTCGGTACGAAGCTCCCACTGTAAGTCCCTCTATGCTTTGAGACTCCCAAAATACACCAAAGAAAAACGCGGATGCAGGTACGGCATCGAGCTGAATTTCATGGATATCCAACATTGCTTGGGTACTGATCTCTTCATCTCCGGCTTGCAAAGACGCGTCCAGCGTTCCCGATAACCGAACCCGTGCTTTATACGCAAGTTCAGAGCCTATACCGACATAAAGCCCATCATAAATTCGGACGTTGACACCGGATATAAGCCCATATCCATACGGACGCTCCCGGTATAAAATCCAGTGCGGAAAAGCTGTGTCATAGGTTCGAATCTGTAAAATTCGGTTCGTCGGCAGATACAAATTGAACCCGAAATGCATCCGTTTTCCAAGCGGGTGCAACATTCCAAGGCTCAATCCATCGCTATCGTCATAATCCCATGGAGGCTGAATCGGATCGTCGAGACCATCGATGAATCCATCTTGGTTGCTGTCCCAAGCGACCATGGGCGGCTCTGTGAAAGAACTACGAAGCCAAGAATACCCGAGCAAAAACTGCATCTCGCCAATTCCGGCCGCGGGGTTCAGGGAAAAAGATTCAATTCCGGCGCGAGCGGCTCCTGTATTCGCCAAACCGAGATTTCTACTCCCAAAACCATATAATTCAATGGGAGAGCCCCAAACTGCTGAGAAGCAAAAGATCAACATCTATAAATAACCGAGTTCTACTGTTGGCCAATGCGCTTTGTTTTTCAGTGCGGCTAAAACATCGTCGCAGCTATGATCGGGCATGGCCTCTTTCAAGCAGGCCAAATATGCGCTCACGCGTGCAGCCGCAAAACTGACACCAGCATACGAGCCATCGAAGTCACCGGGGGCGATAAATTTGTCGCTCAAGCTCTTCCATTTCTTTCGTGGATAATGACGCTTTGGTAGGTGAAACAATCCACCCAAGCACTTTTTGTTGGATGAGACCCCAACAACCTCCGGCAGATCCGCGGGGTAAGCACGCTGCCCCATTGGGTGCGCGCTGGCAACGACAAGAGCATTGTGCTCCATCGCCGCTAGGGTGCAATCCCGTAGCAACATCGCTCTTCCCATATTTGGTGTTCCCATAGAAACATTAATAACCGAAGCCCCCCCCTTGTACGCAAGTTCAATTCCAGAAGCGATCAAATCGGAACTGGCCCGCAAGGATGTATCCGTAATCTTAATGGCAAGAATTCGAACCTCTGGAGCAAACCGAAGAAGATGCAACGCCATTTTTGTACCATGACCATGCTCGTCATGAAAGTTTGGATCGATGGCGACATGGTTGGTTGCGCGAAGCGACAAACTGTATCCCTCAATCGACGTAGATTTCAATGAGGGATGGGCAGAGTCTACTCCGCTATCGATCAACGCGACCAACACATTTTTTCCACGATACTCTTGTCCAACAAACCTCATGCGAACCCCGGCAGATAGTTTTTCTTACGATCTAATAATCCAACTCGCTGTTTTTTTCACTTTGAAATGCTCTACAAATCCGTAAAGAGCATGAAAAAAGAATACGGAAAGCAGACGTTTCGCGATCGGAAAACATAGAATATTTTTGCCAAGCCGATTACAATGGTGCATCGATATATATAAAGAGATACAACTCTCTGGAAAATAAGATATATGCAAAGAGCCATGTCCGAACAGAAGTCTATATCGCAAATCGTGCCCCAAGATTACCTCTCTATGGAGATCACACAAGCCTTGATCACCGAAGACACCCTTATTGAGGTACAAGGAGTCACACTCGATCGAAGCCCTTTACGCGTTGCGGGGATTTATGCCTTTTTAAATCTCATCGCAGGGTCTTTGTTTTGGTTTTGGCCAATTGGAGCGAGCTTGCTTTCCGTTGCTATCCTCTACAGTACCATTCAGGATTTGAGGGGTTTGAAAGGTTGGGTTCGAAACTATCTGCTCAAGGATATTGGTATCAACGTTCTATCGTGGCATACCAACCGTATTCCGGATTCGCACGATTGGACCCCGCCAAACACAAATGGTCTGATCCTCGCCATCCCATTAAATAAATACGACAAAAAAGACGCGGTTGCTCACGGGATCATTCTCTTGTTCTCCATGCTCCCACCGCTTTGTGGAATCTTAACCCTTCTCAAGCTCCCCCTGGTTATCGTATGGTCTATGCTCAGCCTGTTCATCGTCGCTTGTCTTCTTTTCGGGTTTCAACCCGTCCAATCCGAAACGAGAGAAAAACTACCCGAATACCATCATATGATCCAAGAAGCTTGGAGAAGCAAAGAACGACCGCTGCGACTGACCTGTGTTTTTTACGAAAACGGATTCAATGCGGGTGCCTTGTCCACTTTCTTGATCAATTTTAGGCGTTTCGTTGCACCGAGTCACAACCGGGTTCTCTTCTTAAAAGAGGGCTCGGAGACATGTCTATTCGCCCCCAAAACCCTAGTCACCCGCTCCAGTGCGGATTCCGTCTGGCTCCAACTCCAAGAAAAATTGAACGTACCGGTTCAGACAATACATGACCCAGCCGCAACATCGCAAGCTCTCGGTTGGTCGAGCCGCTCTCTCTCTCTTCCCTTCGAAAAAGAATCTCTGCAGGCTCTTTTCGACGCGTTGGATTCGATGGAAACCGAATGGTCTTCTTCTTAAGTCCCCTTCTTTTCGCAAGCGACATCACGGGAACCGTCTTGGGAGAGGGCACACCGGTATTGGACGCTGTAGTGTATCTACTCGACTCTCGAGGTCGATATGCCCAAACGAGAACCGACGAAGACGGTTTCTTCGCCTTTTACAGCGTATCTGCACCGAGTTATCGCGTTTTGGTCGTCCCAACCGTTTGGGACAATCTCGTTCCCTTATTTTATCCCTCTGCAGAGGACTATTGTGATGCCGCGTTGATCAAACCCAACGAATCCGTTGTGATCGAACTCTTTGAGGGGAGTTCGATCACAGGAATACTGGAGTCGCCGGGGGGAGAACCCCTGTCGGTTATAACCATCTTGAGTGAAAGTATAGATGGCTTGTTGTCTCGCGGAACCATCACCGACACCGATGGTTCTTTCATCATTCAAGGCCTTTCCCCCAATGCAAACAGCGGATGGAAATGCAAAATAGATACAACAGGGTGGCCGGAGCAATATCTATCGGGAACGTACGAAAAGGATCAGGCGGAGATCATCTTCAATGATACGGATTTGGATATTCAGCAACTCCTCGGCGGGATTACGGTAGAGGGTTCTGTATACGGCTCCCAAGGAGTTGTACCTGAAGCAGAGATATTCGCATATTCTTCTTCACAGGTCGTCAGTGGAGAAAGTGATGAACATGGATGGTTTCGACTCTATGGTCTTCCTCCCGGAGAAGTACTCGTTTGGGCATCGGCACCGGGTCACGCCAATACCTATGCCCCCAACCACGACCGACCGACCGAATTTGTACCTGCACCCGAAGAGGGTATGACGGTAGACATTTCCCTAGAGATGCCTGCAGAGAGTATTTTGGACGTTTTTTTGCATGATAACGACGAACCCGTCATCGGTGCAAGTGTTCTGCTATACAACGATACCAACACCGTCGGTCGGGGTGCTCCCGTTGACGAAGACGGTGTGGCCCGAATTGATCGCCTCCATGACGGTAACTATCAATTGCATATTTACGCCGAAAATGACGGCTACTTCAACGAGTGGTATCAAGATGAAAACGGTGAAAGAAAAACGATCGTTTTGACCGGATCGGAACAATTGTCTATCGAATTAACGCCATCTGCTCTCGTATACGGAAATGTACTCGATGATGACGCTTTACCGGTATATGGTGCTGAAATCTACGCGCGCAACGACGAAGTAACCATTCGAGCGACAACAAAGGAAGATGGCTCCTACGAGCTTTCGGGCTTATCGGAAGGTGACTGGAGTATAGAATTAACCTATCAGCCTTTGTGCTCTTCCGATTTGTCGTATGTTCCGATGTATTACCCGGGCACTCCCGATCCAAATGAATCGGCAAGACGATTCGTCGAAGCCCAATCCCAACAGCCTATCCACTTTACGATGCCGAAGGATGCGGACAAGGACGGCATGGCCGATAATTGGGAGCGAGACGTTGGGCTTAATGCCAATCGAAACGATGCCATGGAAGACCCCGATGAGGACGGTCTCTCCAATCTCGACGAGTACTACGCAGATAGCAATCCTCTAGATGAGAAACAAGGCTGTAATTGTAGCAACACGTCCTCTGCCTCCCTGCTCATCCCGTGGATTCTTCTTTGGTTTCGGAGACGCTCTTGAGAGAGAGATTACAACTGCTGTTCGGTCTTCTGCTTGGAATTACAGGCATGTGGTGGGCCACAAAAGGTGTACATTGGGAGGTTGTCGAGTCGTATGTAAAAAACATAAAGCCTTTTTACGTCATTTTGCTGGCCGTTCTTTTTATGGTTCAGCAATTGCTTCGCGCGTATCGTCAGCAACTTCTACTACCGAAGATACGGTATCGCAGTAGTCTAATGGTGCTGTGCATCGGCTTCTTTTTTATTAATACCCTACCGGTGAGAATGGGAGAAATCACACGTCCCTTACTGCTAAAAAGTAAGGAGGAGATACCTCTTTCCGCTTCGTTCGCTATGGTTTTCACAGAACGCATTTTGGATCTAATCTCCGCTTTCTTTATGGCTCTGCTCGTCTTGTCTTATGCGCAGATTCCGATGATCGAAGAAAATTGGTTGGCGAGGATTCCCCAACTCGCGCGGTGGTTTATTCCGCTACTGATTTTCGTTTTATTCGTCCTCTTCTTCGCTGGAGGGTGGCTAGAGGCTCGACTTCCGATGTTTCTTCGCACTCGACTCAACCCTTTTTTCGCGACGCTTCGCATGCAACGCAAATCCATCGTGAAAATTCTTTTGCTCACCGTGTTGATTTGGGGCGGTACTCCTTTGATGTTTCTTTCCGGCGCCATGGCGCTGGGCGGAGATTTATCCTACATACAAGGTTTTGGCATACTCGGATTCACCATGCTCGGGATGGCTGCTCCCAACGCACCTGGTTTTGTCGGTACATACGAAGCCGCGTTTGTATCCGGCCTTTCCATTTTCGGCTTTTCAGATGCAAACTTTAATATCGCATTTGCCTTCTTGTTTCACTCGTGGGTTTATATTGTGCAGAGCACGTCCGCTCTCTACTTTCTATATACCGACCGCATTTCTTTTCGGAATATCCTGAAGCAGCTCCGTCACTTTCGCGTCAATTCTAGCGCGTGAACCGGCTCTCCTCGCTCTCGAAATTTACCTTCGTAATTCGTTTGGATATCCTCATCCCAAGGGAGTCCATCTCGATGAATATGGTGGCTCCGCCCCGTTACGATAAATGGTAAATCTTCGCAAACGTCCAATACGGTCAAAATATGCTGCTCAAAGTCCGTTTTGATTCGCCAAATGGCGCCCGGCTGCAAAGCGCTGACGGCCCACGAACAGAATGCTCGATTCAACAATCGTTTCTTCGCTTTTTTTTCTTTCATCCACGGATCGGGATGATGGGTATATAGGCCGGATAAAGACGCCTTTGGAAACAATTCCGCGACCATCCATGCATCGTAACGCATAATTCTCGCGTTTGATAAATGTTTAGACTGAATCTTTTTGGCGCACAAAATTACGCGCTTGTACCGAATCTCGAGACCGAGCCAATTCCGATCCTTGTGCTTCTCCGCCATACCCGCAAGAAAGAAACCGTTGCCGGATCCGATCTCCAAGTGGAGTGGTGCCGATTGTGAAAAAGCCTCGTCCCAATTGGGCGCTATCGCCTGGGCATCTTCAGCACGCAATACGGGCGGATCTGCACTCCAATACTTTTTGAGATACACATTGAGGTCTGGATTGCTAAAATTTTCGGGACGATGATCGCGAAAGCGAAATTGTTTCATATATTCTCCTTCCATATACCACCATCCGCGTAGATTTCTTTTTTCCAAATCGGTATCTCGCGTTTGAGTCTATCGATCGCATCACGCGATATTCGATACGCGAGATCTCGGTGGGGAGCCGACACAGCAATGACAACGCTGCTCTCTTGAACGGGAACCACACCGACGCGGTGCGCGATCGCAACACGAACGTCAGGATGACCGGCTATTAGTTCATCGCGCAGTTTTTCAAGGGTCGAAAGGGCCATTTCTTTGTACGTTTCATATCGCAATTCCACAACGTCTTTCCCTTCGAAATTGTCCCGCGTTGTACCCTCAAATATCAAAACGGCGCCCGCTTTGGCGTGTGCGACAAAATCGCGCAATTCACGGCTTTGTATCGTATCGGTCTGAATTCGGATCATCTATCCTCCTCCAAAGGGGGGTAGAAAAACGACTTCGTCACCCTCAGATAAAAGTGTATCTGAAGAAACATAGGCTTGGTTGATCGCAAATCGAATCGAAACCGGCTCCCGCTGAAAGATTTTTTCAAAGAGTCCGCCAACCGATATAGGGTGGGATAAATGAACCTCTTCTTCTTCAAAACCTCTTTCTTCCTTTAAAAAGGCAAAATATCGAATCCAAATGCGCATAACGTCTCCTCGTCGATACGATATAATTGTCACAGCGTATTTCATACAGAATTGCGGTTTTCAATTATAACCACTTCTCTTCCGGGAGCATAAACGATGTGGTTCGTTTTCATACTCTTTGCCTGTCGGGCTTCACCACCTTCCATTACTGGGATTCCGGATGATCCCCTTTTGTCCGAGCAAAAATCCGCTGCAGAAATGCGCAAGAAGAAACCCAAAATCAAGCAAGCTCGCTTTTACAGCAAGCGCCCCGAGGTCGTGGTCGATGTATCGTATTTCGGGGGAAATGATTTCATCGAAGCTCAACCCTACCTCATCGAGCAACTCGGAGCCCAACTCTCGAAAAGAAGTCTTTCACCAAAGGAAGGTGAAAGTCGAATGTACGAGCGTGGTGAAATTCGGCTTTTCGAAGGTGTTATCTACATGATCCGCTTCGAACTTCCAACGCCCATGCGGCGCTCCTCTGCACTACCAGCAGCAGGTTTACCGGAGCAAGTAGACGATTACATTATCACCCATCGAGAATACCAACTCACATACCAATGGGAATTTCGTCGCATTCGCATGAAACGTCAAGATAAGTCCAACGAGCTGGTCACAAACTTTGAGGCTTGGAAGTGGATTCCGCAGGAGCGAGCAAATCGATAGCGTCTAAAAGCGCTTCAGGGGTATGATTGACAAGACGGTGCCACTTTCTATCTACGTATACCCAAATCGCATCTTCAAACGGCCTCCACGAAATAACAACTCGTATCCCTTCCTTTTTCAGGCACCAATTCGGTCGGATTGTACGCTCGACCAATGCAAACCCGTGACTCTCCAAAAGCATAAACAGATCGCGATAGTCTCGCCAAAGACTCTCTTGCCACAGCCAGCAAAATGCGCACCAAAGCCAGAATGACACGGGTAGCATAACCAAACCTGTAATTACGCTATACAGAACGGTTTGATCGATATAAAGCTGTTGAAGGATGAAGTGCATAACTCTCAAATAACATATTTTGCACGCGGATTCTTCGAGCACCTCTGCGAGAGAGAATCACGACGAACCAAAAGGCATTTCACCAGAGTGCGATCGCTCATTTTTTGCATGCGATTTCGCATATGGTGCGTTTAAAAATCGTGATCTTTGCATATCAACCCTAAACCGTTCTCCAAGACATCCGACGTTTATCTCAGAAAGTAAGTCCAATAGACGACTTCAAACGGTTATAAAGATAAAAAAGATTTTGCTCATCAGGTGTTTTATGCTTCTCTTTTTATTTCTCGCTTGTGCGGGTGACCCCAAAGACCCATTGAACATGGATCATGACGGGGACGGATACACTGAAAACCAAGGCGATTGCGACGATAGCAACAGTCTCCTTTATCCAGCCGACAATGATGAAGACGGGTACACACCTTGTGGTGGGGACTGCGATGACAACAATCCACAAACTCACCCGGGTGCCGCAGAACTGGAGGACGCCCAATCGTGCATGAAAGACCAAGATCAAGATGGTTGGGGGGACAGTGATGCTCCAGCCGGCGTTGTCGCCGGTACGGACTGCGATGATAACGATGTAGATGTATGGCCGATCGATACGGACGGAGATGGCTTCAGCGGTTGCGAGGGGGACTGCGACGATGCCGATCCCTTCACCTTTCCCGGCGCAGCGGAAAATGAGCTTGACCCCAGTTTGTGTCGAACCGACAAAGATGCGGATGGATTTGGCGACGCGTATGTCGAGAGTCCCATCTCTCCCGGCAGCGATTGCGACGATGCCAACGTACTCGTCTCCGGTATCGATAACGATGGAGACGGACTCAGCGCTTGCGGTGGGGACTGCCGCGATGATGATCCCTACACCTTCCCCGGCGCGGCCGAGCGCGAATCCGCCACGGAGTGTATGACCGATGCAGACGAAGATGGGTATGGGGATCCCCTTCCCGCCCCTCTCGTAACACCCGGCATCGATTGCAATGATCAAGATGCAAGCCTCAACGCACTCGATGCCGATCAAGACGGCGTTTCGACTTGTGATGGAGACTGCTTGGATAGCGATGCGTATACCTTTCCCGGCGCCGCACAAAACGAACCGGGTATTCTATGCATGCAAGACCTCGATGACGACGGATATGGATCCAGCGAGCCGCCCGAAGGGGTTTTGGCAGGCACGGACTGCGACGATCTTCGCGACTGGGTATCGCCCGCCGATATTGACGGAGACGGCCGAAGCGGGTGTGGAGGGGATTGCGACGACACCAATCCGCTCGTAAACACCGGCTTGGCGGAATTGGATGATCCCAACGCCTGTATGGAAGACGCGGATGGCGATGGATATGGTGCGCTCAATCCGGGCAGCTACGGAGAAGTTGGAACCGACTGCGATGATACGGATCCGCTGACCTTCCCCGGTGCCGCGCAAAACGAGTCCGCAACGTTGTGCATGAAAGACAACGATGACGACGGGTATGGCGATGCGAATGCAACCGGAAATACTGCGGTCGGACAAGACTGCGACGACGGCGACGCATCTTTGTCCCCCGTAGACAACGACGGGGATGGATTTTCCACCTGTGACGGAGACTGTGACGACAACCATGCTCTCACCTTCCCCGGTGCCGCGCAAAACGAATCCACAACCGACTGTATGACCGATGTCGATGATGACGGATACGGTGATGCAAACGCAACCGGATCGGTCATACCCGGAACCGACTGCGATGATACCGACGAATTGGTCTACACTGGCGCTGCAACCGCAGAGCCGACACTTTGTACACGAGACGATGATGGGGACGGGTATGGAAGCACCGAACCCGCCAGCGGCTTGGATGCCGGTACGGATTGTAACGATGAAACACCCTATCTCAACGGCCTCGATGCAGATGGAGACGGGTTTTCGTCGTGCGATGAAGATTGTGACGACAGCGATGCAACCAAAACGCCAGAAGATGCAGATGGAGACGGCGTTTCTTCCTGTGACGGAGACTGTGACGATACCGATAACACCCTTCTTCCCAACGATGACGACGGGGATGGCTTTTCCACCTGTGACGGAGACTGTGACGACAACCATGCTCTCACCTTTCCCGGTGCCGCGCAAAACGAATCCACAACCGACTGTATGACCGATGTCGATGATGACGGATACGGTGATGCAAACGCAACCGGATCGGTCATACCCGGAACCGACTGCGACGATACCGATTTGCATACGTACACGGGCGCAGCGGATATTGAGGCGCCTACGGTTTGTATGACCGACGCAGATGACGATGGATACGGCGACATAAACGCGACCGGAACCGTTACCGCCGGAGAAGACTGCGATGACTCCGATCCTTCTCTCACACCCATCGACGCAGATGGTGATGGTTCGTCAATTTGCGACGGAGACTGTGATGACGCGGATCCAACCATATTCTTTGGCGCAGCGGAAATTGAAAATCCCAATGCCTGTATGCAAGACGCCGATGATGATGGGTATGGAGAAAACGATCCTCCCGAAGGTGTTACCGCCGGAGAAGACTGTGATGACTCCGATCCTTCTTTGACCGGTACCGATGCCGACGGGGATGGGTTTACGCTCTGTGAATCCGATTGCAACGACAACGACGAATTTACCTTCCCCGGTGCCGCGCAAAACACCTCTGCCACTTTGTGTATGACCGACGCAGACGATGATGGATACGCCGCAGAAACCCCCTCGTCCGGAGCCGTTGCGGGAAATGATTGCGATGACAATGATGCGGGTGTGTTTCAAGGGGCCGCTCCTTTCGACGGTTCTTTATACTGTATGAAAGACAGCGACGGAGATGGTTGGGGGGATCAAAGCCCCGCCGGTGGTATTCGAGCGGGCAGCGATTGCGATGATAACGACGAGTTCACCTTTCCCAACGCAGCGGAGATCGAATCCAACACCGCGTGTATGACCGATGCCGACGACGACGGATATGGAGAAGCCAATCCGTCTTTTGGAGTCGTTGCCGGAACCGATTGCGATGATACGAATGTGGATCTTTCCCCGGCGGACTGGGACTTTGACGGTCAATCGAGTTGCGATGGAGACTGCAACAACTTCGATACCGCGACGTTTATGGGTTCGTCGCCTCTCGATACGCCCAACGCCTGTATGACAGACGAGGACGGAGATAACTATGGCGATGAAAATCCTGCAATTGGAGCCGCGCCCGGCACGGATTGCGATGATGACGATGCATATGCATTTCCCGGCGCTGCGCCCTTTGATAATCTGACGGGGTGTTTGCGAGATGCTGACGGTGTTGATTGGGGGGATGCTACCGCCAGCGGTAATGTCATCGTCGGCACGGACTGCGACGACAACGACGCCGTCCTGAACCAAGACGATGCCGATTTCGATGGATATACGACCTGTGACGGAGACTGCCTGGACGATGATTTCTATGCCATTCCGGAAGACAACGATGCAGATGGATACACCACCTGCGACGGAGATTGCGATGACGGTGACGCAAGTCTAACGCCGGAAGATAACGATGCCGACGGACAATCGACTTGTGACGGAGACTGCGACGACAATGATAATACCGTCTTTTACGGCGCAGCGGATAACGAGTCC
Organism: Myxococcota bacterium; assembly: GCA_036127535.1. Taxonomy (GTDB): domain Bacteria; phylum Myxococcota_A; class UBA796; order UBA796; family UBA796. The sequence goes on from JAYYRF010000345.1 coordinate 12,615, forward strand.
ACGCTTTGTACGAGCGATGTCGATGACGATGGATACGGTACGGCGAACCCCTCGAGTCTCGCGGACGCCGGAACCGACTGCGATGACAACGATGCATTCGCATTTCCCGGGGCAGCAGAACTCGACTCGGCAACGGAATGTATGCGAGATGAAGACGAGGACGGATACGGAGACCCAACCATTACCACGACGTTTACCGCCGGAACCGATTGCGATGACAACGATGCTTCTCTCGCACCCATCGATACCGATGGCGATGGCTATACATTGTGCGACAATGACTGCGATGACAATGATGCAAGCATCAATCCCGGCGCGACGGATCCCATCGATGGTGTCGATCGCAACTGCGACGGCCAAGACGCCAGCGTGGACGTAGATGAGGATGGCTTTGCCGATCTATCCTCTGGCGGAGATGATTGCGATGACAACGATCCCTACACATACCCTGGCGCAGCGCCGCTAGATTCCACAACGCTGTGTATGACCGATCTAGACGGAGATGGATACGGAGCCGTTGCTGGACCGACCAATGGAAATATCGGTTCCGATTGCGACGACGCCGATGCGACCGTTTATCCCGGTGCACAAGATGTACAGTGGGACGGAATTGACCAAGATTGCGACAATGCTGACAACTTCGGGTTCGATGAAATCATAGCCGGAATGTACAGTAT
>JAYYRF010000346.1:0-3166 GCA_036127535.1 Myxococcota bacterium
GTGGCAAAACTACAATTTTTAAATCGATGAATGAGACCGGCGTTCCTCCCACAAAGGCAGGCACCTCTTCAAAGGGAGGAGCAATCGGATGATGAGCGATGGGCTCCGCTTCGGTAGAACCGTATACAACAAAGGCTTTACAATCGGGTAAGACTTCTGCGATGTCACGTTGAAGACCCATCGTCACAGGAGCCCCTCCAACGGCGAGTTGCTGAAGATTGGGTAGAGAAAGACGGTTCTCCTTCATAAACGTTACCAAACGAGACATAAAGGCGGGGGCTGCACTCAAACAATTAACCGCCCCGTCCTTCAACTGCTGGTAGATTCTTTCTGGCTCCATCGTCGCTGGTTTTGCTATATCCGCATCGGGCATAATTGTAGAAGAACCACAAGATAAATTGTGAAACGCGACGACGGGAAAGCACGTCATATCTATTTGATTTTCATATGGCGGGAAAGAACGGCACAGCGCCTTGTGTTGTTCCATGAGAAATTGATGATGTCGATCTGCTCCTTTGGGCCGCCCTGTCAACCCCAGGTAAAATTGATGAGTTCCTGTTCACCAACCTTACGATGAACCAAGCAATAGACAGAAGACGCCACCTTACGGAGTAAATCGGCAAAAGGTCTTACCCCCCAGCCAGTGGAGTCTAATGAGAACTTAATCGTGATTTTCCACAAAGCCGGCAATATAAAACGAAAGCGAAATAACGCTTGAACAGAGACCATCGCTTTGGGCTTGGCGGTTCCAAGAGCCTGCGTAATCCGTCTCGCACCCATCCCAGGATCTATGAGCAAAGCAACGCCACCGACAGCATAAATCGCCGCAATGAGAGCATATAAGTCCGTACACACCGGAAAGAGAACCAAGACCCGATCGCCCTTTCGGATCCCTTCAGAACGCAATCCAGCCATTAGGCGCAACACGCGGTCAGAGAGTTCTTGGTATGTGTATTTCTCCTCCCCCTTTAGGCCTCGCGGTATGTGCAAGGCCAAACGATCTGGATGCATGGCTGCGCGCTTGAACAGTAACTGTGCGATATTTCCGGTTTCAAAACCCTCTTCCATACTCTCCTCTTTCAAGCTAAAAGTATCACATATCCAAAAGATGTACCAACTAAGCCCTCAATTCAACTATGCTATCAGAGAGCGCATTGACCTCGAATCTTGAAAAACGTCCAAAGGAAAAGAGGCACTCTTGAAAAAGAGTGGATGCAATTCAGATGTAATCTCCCTATATTGAATCACGACACTCGTATCGGAAATCACAATGGATGTCATTTTACATACGCAACATCAGCAAGCCAAACAGTTGAACTTGGGCGGAAAAGCGGCAGGTTTATTCCATCTCGAATCTCTCCACGCCAAGGTTCCCCCTTTCTTTGTCATCTCTTCAGAGGCTTTTCGCCAACATCTGCCGGAGCGAGAATGGGGAGAGTTTCTGCTCGAACAGGCGCACTTAAATCCCGAAACCCCCAATCAACCACTTCCCAAGGCACAAGCACTCTGCGAAGCAATTCGAAAAAAAACCATACAAGCCTCTTTGCGAGAAGAAATCGAACAGGCTTTCCAAATTGTGCCCGCCACTCACTACGCCATTCGAAGTTCAATGATTGGAGAAGACAGCATTGAGCACTCCTTTGCCGGCCAACTGGAAAGCTTCTTGTTTCAATCCGATCTTGAAGCGGTGATTCAAAGTATCCAAAACTGCTGGTGCTCTGCGTTTCAAAATCGCGTTCTCCTCTATCGCAAGAGGGCAGGACTCATACCAGAAGACATTCGCGTCGCGGTCGTCGTGCAAAAAATGGTTAAGTCCGAGGTCTCTGGGGTTTTGTTCACCGTAGATCCGCAGTCCGGTCATCGATCTCATATTTGGGTCAGTGCGGCATGGGGGCAAGGAGAAGGAGTCGTCTCTGGTGCCTGTAACTGTGACGAGTTTATTTGGCACAAGCGAGAAGGGGAACTGCACCACACCGTTGCCGATAAAGACATAATGTTTGTATCGGATCCCAAAAGCCATACCGGAACCCGCGAAGAAGAGACGCCCCCCGAAAAAAGGCATATCCGATCCTTGCCAACAGAACACTTGCACAAACTTTGTACGAGGGCCGCTCAATTGGAGACGTCCTTTGCATACCCTCTCGACATTGAATGGGCATTGGAGGGAGAAGAAATTTTCTTCTTGCAGGCTCGACCGATTACGGCTCTACCCGAGGCGCCCAACGAAGATGGGCCTGTCGTTGTATGGGACAACAGTAATATCCAAGAGAGTTACTGCGGCGTAACAACCCCCCTCACCTTTTCCTATGCGCAACGCGCCTATCATACCGTATACCGACAGACAATGGAAGCGCTCAGTATCCCACAAGAGACCATCGACGAAAGCCACCGCTGGCTCAAAAATCTCTTGGGCATCATTCGCGGTCGCATTTACTACAACATCAACAACTGGTATCGAGGTCTCAGCTATTTTCCTTCCTTCGGCAAAAACAAAGCCGACATGGAAGAGATGATGGGTCTCAAAGATCCCGTCGACTTTATTGAGGATCAGCAACTCGATCTCGTCCAAAAAATCGCCAAACTTCCGCGGATGGCCATCACGCTAGGACGTCTTCTTTGGGCTTTTCGACAGCTTCGCCACACGGTTCCCGCCTTTCAAGATCGATTTGAAACGATCTGCTCTGCTCTCTCGTTGGAAAAGATTCGCACCATGCATTTTTCCCAACTCATGGAACTCAACGAACAACTCCGTCTCGACGTCCAAGAAAAATGGCACGTCCCCATTATCAACGATTTCTACGTCATGATGTCGACCGGTGGTTTGCGTCGATTCCTCACCCAAAATGGGCTGTCCAACGCATTACAGCTGCAAAACCACCTCCTTGCCGGTGAACCGGGTATCGAAAGTACTGAGCCAACAAAAATCTTGGTCGGTTTGGCGGATACTCTCCGTTTGGACGATGCTTTTATGAAAGAGATTCCAGACCTCGATGATGAAGCCTTCTACAAACGGCTGCAAAACCATAGCCCGGAAACCCAAAAAATCTTATCCCACTATATTCAACGATACGGCGATCGCGTGATGGGTGAACTGAAACTCGAAACGGAAACACTCCGTGAAAACCCGAACTTCCTCGTACAAATCTTGCGAAACTACCTACAAAAT
>JAYYRF010000347.1:0-10816 GCA_036127535.1 Myxococcota bacterium
GACGATAGCAACCCCAGTATCAATCCAGACGCCACTGAAATCACCGATGGCGTGGACAACGACTGCAACGGTTTGGTCGATGAAACGGCAGATTTAGACGGCGATGGGATTAGCGAAGCGGAAGGGGATTGCGACGATAACGATTCGAGTGTGGGTATCATCGATGACGATGGCGACGGATATTCACAATGCAACGTCGATTGCGACGATGACCCAAGCACGGGGCTTTACACCTATCCCGGAGCGGCGGAGCTTGATTCTGCCACCGCGTGTATGAAAGACGAAGACGAAGACGGATACGGTGATGACAATCCAAGCAAAACCGCGGTGACTGCTGGGACAGACTGTGACGATAGCAACGTCGTTATCAATCCTGGGATTACCGAAACACCGGGTTCCGGCATCGATGAAGATTGCGATGGTTTTATCACCACTGCCACCGATAACGACGGTGACGGATATGATAGCAGCACGGACTGCGATGACAACGACCCCAACGCCAATCCGGGTATCTACTTCGATATCCCACAAAACGGCGTCGATGAAAACTGTGACGGCAACGATAACACCGATACCTATTTGACGATGACCGATTTGGCCTATGGTGATCTCTTCGTCGGTGAAGTCATGATCGATCCCGCTGTGGTCGACGACTCTGTTGGAGAGTGGTTTGAGGTGTACAACGCTTCTGGTGAAATTATTTATCTCGACGGCTTGGACGTATACGACGACAACGGAGAGAGTTTCACGGTGACCGATACATGGCTCGACGTGGGTTGGTCTAAAAGTTATCCGGGTACCTTGATCCTTGGTAACAGCGACGACAATACGATCAATGGTGGTGTAGATGTCCATTATAATTATGGTACAGCCTTTACTTTGGATAACTCCGCTGATTCGATTACCCTGGCGTACGGATCTCTCATCATCGACGAGATGAGTTATGATTCTACATATGCCCTCACAGAAGGGGCAACTCTTTCCGTCGATTTGGAAGCGATGACCGATCAGGCCGATGGTGCGGACATGAACGATACGTTCGACATGTGGTGTGCCGCAGAGATCCCGTATGGCGATGGTGACTACGGTACGCCTGGTGAGTGGAACGACAGTTGTACGGCCAGTAACGTCGATGCGGACGGTGATGGTTACTTCAGCAATGTCGACTGCGATGATAATGATGCCAATACATACCCGGGTGCGGCTCCGATGGATTCTACGTTCCTGTGTATGACCGACGCGGACGGTGATGGATATGGAGATGATTCCGTATCGACGACCTCTTTAATCGGCGCTGGCACGGACTGTGATGATAGCGACGCAACGGTTAATCCCTCAGCTCCCGATGTATTGAGTGATTGCGATCCAACCAATGACAGTATTAATACTGGAAGTTCCGGTATCGATGCGGACAGTGATGGCTATGACAACGATGTCGATTGCGACGATAATGATGAATATACCTTTCCGGGTGCCGCCGAAAACGAATCCTCTACGGATTGTATGACCGATGCCGATGAGGATGGATACGGCGACCTGACGGCGACCGGAACCATTACGGCCGGAACGGATTGCGACGACTTTAACAGCAACATCTATCCAGGTGTCGGTTACAACGAAAGTGATCCGACCTTGTGTGTAGAGGACGCAGACGGCGACGGCTACGGCAGTCAGACGGCGATGGGCGCTGTCGACGCGGGAACCGATTGCAACGACAGCGATGCGGATATCAATCCCGGTGCTACGGAAGATACGACCAACGGAATCGACGACGACTGCGATGGGGTTGTCGATACGACGACCACTACGTCGACCGATGCCGACGAAGACGGCGTGACGGTGGAAGACGGTGACTGCGATGACAACGACCCATCCGTCGGGATTGAAGATCTCGACGGCGATGGATACAGCGCATGTGGCCTAGACTGTGACGATGATAGTGCTACAGCATATCCAGGAGCTGCGTATAACGATTCCACGACCGATTGTATGGAAGATTTTGACGGTGATGGCTACGGTACCGATAGTCCGACCAAGACCGATGTTACCGCTGGAACGGACTGCAATGATGGTTCGCCTTCGATCAACCCTGATGCAACCGACTCACCCGGTAACGGTATAGACGAAGACTGCGACGGATCCGACGCTCCTTTGCAGGATTTAGACGGGGATGGCCACTACAACGATGAGGACTGCGACGACAACGACGCTTCGATTCATCCGCTTGTAACCTACGACATACCGAATGATGGTATCGACCAAGACTGCGATGGTTTGGACAACACATCCAATGTTTTAGATGTAACAACCCTTGTAGAAGGGGATCTCATCGTTTCAGAATTGATGCCGGAGCCAGCCGCGGTTGCTGCGGAATATGGAGAGTGGATCGAGATATACAACGTTTCCGGTTCCGATGTTTATCTGGATGGCGTTGTGATTCGCGATAATGCAAGCGACAGCTTTACCATCAGCGGTGCGGTATATGTTCCGGCCGATCGCAGCATCACCTTTGCGCCATCTGATGACAATACCCTCAATGGCAATGTCGATATCGACTACGCATATTCCTATACAACCGACATGCAGCTCGACAATACCAGTGATGCGGTTGTGATCGAAGCCAACGGTACTGTGATCGACAGCTTTGAATACAACAGCACGGATTACAGTATTACGGCGGGTTACTCCATTCATCTCGATATGGATCAGTTCAGCAGTATGGCAGATGTAAAGTCTAACGGCTACTTGTTGAATGATGATGCAGCGAATTGGTGTGTTGCGGACGTGAGTTCCACCTACGGAGACGGCGATCGCGGAACGCCCAACGAGATTACATCTACGCTGATCGATTGGTACGTGAATCCCGGTTGCGGCTCTGCGATCATCGATACGGACAACGATGGTTTTAGCACCTATGAAGACTGCGATGACAATGATCCCAACGTATATCCGGGTGCGGCGAGTGCTGATTCCCTCGTCGATTGTATGGAAGATGCGGACGGCGATGGGTTTGGTGCAACGACGCCGACATCGACGGGAGCAACGGCCGGGAGCGACTGTGACGATACGGACGCCGATGTGAATCCCGGATCCACAGATGTTCTCAAAGATTGCGATTCGACCAACGATACCGATACCGGAAGCTCTGGCATAGATGTAGACGGTGACGGTTTTGACAACGACGTCGATTGTGACGATAACGACGAATACACCTTCCCGGGTGCCGCCGAAAACGAATCCTCTACGGATTGTATGACCGATGCCGATGAGGATGGATACGGCGACCTGACGGCGACCGGAACCATTACAGCCGGAACAGACTGCGACGATACGAGTGTCACGACTTACCCAGGTGTCGGTTATAACGAAAGCGATCCGTCATTGTGTGTAGACGACGCGGACGGCGACGGCTACGGCAGCGATGCCGCAACGGGCGCTGTCGACGCGGGAACCGATTGCAACGACAGCGATGCGGATATCAATCCCGGTGCTACGGAAGATACGACCAACGGAATCGACGACAACTGCGATGGTATTGTCGATACGACAACGAGTACTGCGACCGATGCCGACGAAGACGGCGTGACGGTGGAAGACGGTGACTGCGATGATAATGACTCGTCTGTTGGAATTATCGACGATGATGGAGATGGTTACAGCGCGTGTGGAGCGGACTGCGACGACAACAACGCGAATGCGTACGTCGGTGCCGCATACAACGAGTCCACAACCGATTGTATGGAAGATTTTGACGGTGACGGTTACGGTTCCGATAACCCGTCGAATTCTTCGATTACGGCTGGTAGTGACTGTAATGACAACGAGTCCAGTATCTATCTCGGAGCGACGGAAATCGTTGGAGACGGACTCGATCAAGACTGCGATGGTGTGGATGCTACGCCGGTCGATGAAGATGGAGATGGCTTCCTATCCGATGTAGACTGTGACGATGATCCAACCTCTGCGAGTGCGCTCGATACTCACCCGGGTGCCTTTGATATGCCCGGTGACGGTATCGATCAGGACTGTGACGGTTTTGATTCAACGGAGCCGGTGTATACGATTTCAGATCTCCAAGTCGGTGACCTCTTCGTATCAGAATTGATGATCAATCCGGATGCGGTGAGCGATGCGAACGGAGAGTGGATCGAAGTGGTGAACGCTTCGGGTGAGATATTCAATCTCAACGGTTTGGAGATTTATTCCAATTCGGGAACGAGTACGGAAGATCATACGGTAAGTAGCGATGTTTACATGCTTCCAGGTGAGGTCTTCTTGTTTGCCAAGAATGATGACACGACAACCAATGGTGGTGTGACCGTAGACTATGCATATGGCGGTTCAATTACGCTGACAAACAGCGGAGATATGGTTGAATTTCGGGTGGGTTCCACAGTGATCGATAGCTTCAGTTACGACACAACGAATTTCACCATTGACGCGGGCGTCTCCATTATGATGGACGGAACCTTAATCGATAACCTCAGTCCGCTTACAGACGGGGAAGTAGAAAACGACGACAGTGCGAATTGGTGCGCTTCCGACAGCACGTTTACCTATGGAAGTGGAGATGTGGGTACGCCTCGCACGGATAACAATGCTTGTTCTGTTGCTTCTGTTGATGTGGACGGAGACGGCTACTACACCAACAGCACGACGGAACCCGACTGTGACGACAATGATGCCAATACCAACCCTGGTGAAGGTCAGAACGAAGCAGATACCAGCTTGTGTGTTACAGATGCCGATGGTGATGGCTATGGTGACGATAATCCTTCTGATCCCAATATAGATGCGGGTAGCGATTGTGACGACACAGATGCTAGCATCAATCCGGGTGCGACCGACGTACTCTTTGACTGCGATTCAACCAACGACGGTACGAGTTCTACGACGAGTTACACCTCGGATATAGAGCCGCTGGTGAACACCTATTGTGCGAGTTGTCATGTGAATGGGAATTCTGGTGGATTTACTTTCACCTACCTCAATCTTGCCGGGTATTCTTCGCAAGCTCCTTCCATGTTGCTTATCGATCCGGGAAGTCCAAATGACAGTTACATTTGGCATAAACTAAACGGTACGCAAGGTACGGTTGGGGGTTCTGGTTCCGCAATGCCGAAGAATGGTGCCTCCTTGAGTGCATCGGAGTTATCGCTTGTCGAAACTTGGATACTTGAAGGTGCGCAACCATAGCCTTCCTACGAAGGAAAAAAACACGATTTAAGTAGCTTTTGATACTTTTCTTTTCAAATAGTTCCCATTAAAATTGACATAGATCAGTTTTGGATCTTAATCTGTCTTTTAGGACAATTGTGGAGAGCACTGTGCAGGCTGTAGACTATTGGCATCGTTTGACGATGTATCTGGAGCGTTTGGGTATACCCAACGCGGTGCGAACGCCGGCGAAGTACTCTTCTGTCTTCCCGCTGCCTCTGCTCAAGGAAACACCTTTGCCTGACGGTTATCAAGCCTTTGTGCGTGTGTATGGATTTCCCACCCTGTATATCGATGAAGATATATGTTTGGGCTTCCTTCCCGTAGAGCAATCGCGCCAGCATCCTCTCTACTCTTTGGGGGTATACCCCTTTGCGGTATGCAGCTCGGACTGTTCCATCGGTGTTGGATTTATCTTGAAAGATGATGAATGCTATGTGGCGGCCTTTGAAGGCATCGAGCATATCGACATCGAAGGAACCTTTGAACAATGGCTTGGCATGCAGGTTCGCCAATTTCTAAGACAGCTCATGCATTACAATATAGAACGTCTAAGAGACAAGTCCTATGAGGTATCCGAAGATCCACTCGGTCTGCTAGAAGCCGATACACTAATGCAAATCTCCTAGGCGAGTTAGTTCTGCCAAACTCCAACGGCATCCAATGGGATAGAGCAAGGTGTCGTGATGAGAAGATCGACGAGACTGCAGTCCGCACCGCTGCAGCTGTTCATATCGACACCAAGGTCAAGAGCCATCTCTGTTTCTGAATTGAACGTTCCGGTCAATATGAAACGAACGTCCAAGATGGCATTGAAGTCCACTTCATTGAGATCGAGGGGCGTTTCAATGGCATCGCATGTAAAAGCGTTGAATGAAATGGAACAAGAAACGCTTTGGTTGTTTACGGACAGAGAGATCTCTTCTGTTGTCACGGAATCTACATTATACCCCGAAGGAATTAAGTCCGAGATATCTCCGACCAACGAACCCCATGTATTATAGTTGCAAGCCGATGTATTGGTGACCTGTGGGTTGCTAATACTCCACAAGCCTGTATTGGGAGTATTAAGGTCGGGTTCGCTGCTTGTTGGATCGTTGGGGTCACTGCCTTGGGTGGTCTCGGTTAGATCGTCGACCCCATCGCCATCGGAGTCCGCATTGCTGGGGTCAGTACCACCCGTCAGTTCGTCGCTATCCGATATTCCATCGCCATCGGAATCTGAGCTATTGGGATCGGTACCCAATTCGATTTCATCCCCGTCGTTGATGCCGTCACCATCGGAGTCCGGGTTGTTGGGATCGCTCCCGGCTTCGAGTTCGTCTCCATCGCTTAGTGCATCGCCGTCGGAGTCTGGATTGTTGGGGTCCGTACTTGCCTCGAGCTCTTCGCTGTCGGTTACGCCATCGCCATCGGAGTCTGGATTGTTGGGATCCGTATTGATGTCGTTTTCCCATCCGTCATCTAAACCGTCGTCATCGGAATCCGAGTCCGCGGGGTCGCTTCCCAGTTCGAGTTCTATATTATCGTTGAGCCCATCGCCATCGGAATCTTGATTATTGGGGTCGGTACCCAATTCGATTTCATCCCCGTCGTTGATACCGTCACCATCGGAGTCCGGGTTGTTGGGATCGCTCCCGGCTTCGAGTTCCTCCTCGTCCGATATCCCATCGCCGTCCGAATCTACAACATCTTCCTCAATGGGTGTATTGGATTTTTCTTCACGATCACAAGCGAAAAAGATGGAAAAGCACAGTAAAGCCAGTTGCATGGAGTCTCCTTATTTTTGGGAATACTCTATTGTAGTTCTTCCTGTACTCTTTTGTGAACGATTTACGATTTCTTTTCGATTTTTTTATGTTCGTGATGTAGAACTTCCGCGGCCAAGTGTGTTCCAGAGAGGTATGCGCCATCTGCTCTGCCACCGTGCAGCCAGTCGCCGCACATTCCGATGTTTTGTTCCGCTAGGAACCAAGAACCGCTCGTATCGGGATCTTTCACCCGAGAGTATCGCCAGCGGTGAATTTGGTGCTGTAAGACGTTGATCTTTTGATTGAGAAGTCTTTGAAGAGCATGTACGAGTTCGGGTACGAGGTCTTCAGGGGTACGTTCAAGCACGGCTTCACTCCAAGACGGTTGCGTGTGTAATATCCATTGAAACGCGTCGGGGCGTCCCGGCTTACTACTCTCTTTCGCCAACCATGAAAAAGTGCTGTGGCGGGGGAGTTTGATGGCATCCCACGGGAGTGCGATGTCTGCTTCGGTGCGAAGCATCAGAGCATGTTGGGGATGAAATTCCATGTGGATGGATGGAAAGTGTAGTCTGGTGGGAAGGAGTGCTTTTGCCTGCTTGGGAGGAATGGCGATGAGCAAGTAATCGTAATCATCGAAGCGCTCGGTTTCTGTCTGCAGACTCCATTTCTGTGCACTGTATTTGATCTGCACGATTCTTTTTTGCGTATGTATCTTCAAATCTCTTTGTAGATGCAAAGGGAGAGATACATTTTGATCGATGGCCACAAAACGCTCTTCTTCGGAGAGGGAGATGTTTCCCTCTTCCCATAGACCGACTTTTCCCTCCCATTTTTGGAGGACGCCGCAGTTCTCCCAGGCGAGCAGACGCAGTCGGAAGTGCGGATCTTGGGTTGAGAAAAATGGTAGTCCGTGATCAAAGCGCCACAGCGCGTCTTTTCTAGAGGAGCGTGTTGCGATTCGTCCTCCAACTTGCCTGGCTTTGTCGTATAGTTCTACTTGAAAGCCGTGTTCCTGTAGAATCCGAGCACAAGTGAGTCCTGCCATGCCGGAACCGATGATGGCGACACGCGTTTCCTTGCTCACAGAGATGGAATTTTGGTACATAGACTTGTCGAGCAGACGATCTTGGGGTTTTTGCATGCGTACGGCTCCATAAATTGGCTTGGTGGGGCTCACCGGAGAGTCGAACAACCCGAGACACCAAAGCAAACGGGTATATGACGAGGGATCTTGTCCATCCAAGGAGAGGCGATGGTTGAAGTCGATTAGCCAACGTAAGGCTTGTTGAGGGTTTTGTGTCCACTTTAGCATCATTTTTCCCCAAGTCATCTGCAAGCTTGGGTGAAGCCAGCCATGCAAGAGGAGGGAGCGTTGCGATAGATTCCACAATCGATTGTGGGTGCGTCCGTAGTAGAGCTCTTCCCATCGATATATCTTCTCTCGAGGGGAAGAGCTTTCCTTTTGCAGCGTTTCTCTGGCCCATTGCGGTAATGCCTGCCAGTGTTTTGGATCCTCTATCCTTTGACACCAATGGTAAGAGAAATCGCGATTAAAAAGTTGATGGACGAATGAGGCCGCCCCGTTGTGACCGACAAGATGTGCTTCTTTGGCGATACGAAAAGGAGAAATATGTCCAAAGTGTAGGTACGAAGACAGTTGTGATATTCCTTGTTGATTGGGATCTCGACCGTTGCGGTGATGGTTTTGGAGGTGACGATTAAAAAATTGTTTCCATCGTCGGTACCCTCTATTTGAGCCTCCCACCGTCTGATATACGGGTGGAATGCTGTGATCTATCGCGCTTTTTCGGAGGAGTTGTTGGAGGTCTGTACTCTTGAAATCTACGGGACGAAAGGGAAGAGAAGGGATAAATGGCTTTGCCTCTGGTTCTATATCGAGGAGGTTTTGTGTCAGGTAGCGTTCCTTTTGGAGTTTAAATTTTTCGTGGAACCGGAATGGCTGTGTGTATGCTTCCGTTGACAAAGACATCGGAATAATACAAGATGCGTCGACTTTCCAAATGGGAACATCGGTACTTTGGGTCAGTTGATGTTGCCACTGACGGATGGTGGGGGTCGGAAAGTCTTCCACAATGATGAAGCTCGACATGTTGCCGAGTATCTGTACATTTACATTTTGTGGTTGATGCGCTGCCAATTCGAATGTATATCCGATATTTCTATGCTCCAATTCCATTTGTAAGTCCCGTGCTCCTTCCAAAACAAAGCGGTGTCGTCTGTCGGAGGCGAAGGGGTGTTGGTATGAAAGACATTGATAGACCAAAACGGGAATTGACAATTGATTCGCAATATGTACAGCGGTATTCAGCGCGGGATTTTCATGACCGCGTACTGCTTGCATCGTCCAATAGAGAACAAAGCTTCGACGCGCGATGCCATCTTCTCGTATTGCCGTGCAGCGATCTTTGAGATGCTCGGGTAGGGATTGCTGGAGGGAACGGGAATGCATCATCTCAATTTCTTTAACAGAGCATGTGCCGTACGGACTCCTCCTATCGTGGTAGACAGTGTACTTTGGCCTGGGAATACGGAGTCTCCGACGAGCCAAAGGTTGGGCAGTGTCTCTTTCGGAAACAGACCGTTGTAGTTGTGCCAACCAACGGTTCGGGGAATGCCACCGACGGCACCGCTTGGACGCTTTGTAAAACGATCGAATGTTCTGGGAGAAGCGGGAAGAATATCGATGATGTGCGGTTGGATTTCCGGAATTTTCTCAAAGAGACACCGCTTCATTCGATCTTGAATCTCTTGAATCCATAGACCCGCGTTTGGATGATCTTTGTACATTTGAAGCGGAACATGTGTGGATACGGTAGCGGTGCGCAGCGTCGGATCCTTTTGCTCGGTCGCGGAACCGATAGAACAAAAGATGTGATTTCCTTGCTCGAGCTTTTTTTCAGGATGCAAAATACATTGGATGTGGTGCGCCTCTTGCGGCATGGATGAATTGTTCTTCAGCACCAAGTACAGCATGGCAGCACCCCAACCCCCATCAATGCTTTTCTGTAATTCATTCTCTCTTTTGCGAAGTGGTTGATGACACAGTTTTTTTAGGGAGGAGGGTAGTATATTGGCTATGATCGACCGCGACTGGAATTCATCTTGGCGTGTTCGAACGATCCACGAATCGGCTTTTCTTTCGATGGAACGAACCCGCGCGGGCATTTTTACGTCTCCATCAAGTGTTTGGATTTGGTCGATTAAAGCGTTAGCCAGTTTCCCAATGCCTCCTTCGATGTGTCCGGTTCCTCGGAACAGGTAGTCCATGGTACAAAGGGCGAAAGGAGCTTCTGCTCGGTAGATGTCGGTCTGAATCGTGATCTGACAAAGAGCGTTGCAGTATTGAACAAAGGGGGCAAACCCATCGAGTTTATACTTTTTGAGGACTTTAATGAGTGGCTTTCCAATGAGTGGTAAAAGCAAAGGATAGCGCCAAGCTCGCTTGAGGTGCCATAGGAGTCCATTGAGCGAAAAGGGAGGTAGGCGGTGTGGGTCATCGAATATAGGCCAAAGAATATCAGCAATTTGTTTTTGATAGCGGAAGAATGCTCGAAGGTTTTTTTGCGGTGCATTCGGTAGTGAACATATTCTATCAATGGTCTCTTCGCGGTTGGGAGATATGGGTATCTCGAGGTCTTGATAGCGAAAGCAGACACTGGGGTCTATTTTATGAAAGGAGACGGGCAGTGAATATTCGTTGATCCATTTGTGAAAGAACTGGCCGTCATCAAAACCCGAAAAGAGAGTGGCGCCAGCCTCAAAGGTCAGATCATTTTTTTCAAACGTACTTGCGCAGCCGCCCGGATACTTGAGCGCTTCGCACA
>JAYYRF010000348.1:0-3221 GCA_036127535.1 Myxococcota bacterium
CCGCATTACAGTCTATGCAGGCAGCGTTCAGCTCCGGTGGTATGCACAGAACGGAACACGTTTTTGCTAAAGAATCCAAAAATAACGATTATCGTGAATCCTCGAGACAAGGAATGAATTCTATGGTTTCGGACTTGCGAGATGTTGTGGCTCGTCAAAAAGCAGAACATATGATCAAAATGACACAGAAAAAAACAGAAGTTCGTATGACGATAGGAGACAACATTCTCTTCGAATCCGGTTCTGCAAATGTAAAACCAGAGTTCTTTGGGGTGTTACGAGATATAGTGGAAGTTCTACACGATCGTCCGGTAAGAATTATTGTTGAAGGACACGCGGACTCCGATGGTACGACAGAAGCTAAGAATTGGGAATTGAGCTCTCAGCGTGCTGTAGCCGTTGTAAATCTATTTCGAAGCTTTCGAGATACAGAGCAAAGTGGGCTTCCTTATATCGATGGACAACAGATAGAGGCGCACGCCCGAGGAGAATTTTGGCCAGCCGACCCAATTGAAGGTGCTGCACCCTTGAACCGTCGCGTAGAAATTGTTATACGAGGTAAGACGCTTAGTTCCTTAGATGCAGTTAAGGAAGTAGAATTTATCACAGGGGGAAGTCGTGGCCGATGAAGCCGAAAATGAAGAAGCCAAAAAAGGTCTAAACCCAATTGTGGCAGGTTTAGCAGGCCTTTTGCTTGGAGCTGGAGTGATTGCAGGTCTCGGTTTTGCAGGAGTTCTCTTTGGTAGCGCAACGAAAACCGTTGTTGTTGAAGGATCGGAATCCGAAGCAATTACAAATCCGGCAGATCCGAAACAACAAATAGAAGCTCTTTTCGATGAAACCATCAAGTTGGAAGACGAAAGAAATCTTACATTGACGATTGTCGCTGATGTACCGATTGATTCGATCAAAGAATTTCAAACGAACAAGCAGAAAATCCAGCATGAAATCATACTACTGGTCTCAGACAAAACCTCAAACGAGCTCTCCGGTCGCAGAGGTAAAATGGATCTGTTAAACGACATTAAAGTTCGAATTAAGAATAAGAAGCTCACCGTTAACGAGCTATATTATACAAAGTTTGAGATGCCCTAGGCACAAAAGTATTTTAAGATAGGCGGCGTAGACGATGGGGCTTTCGGAAATAGCATCCAATAGAAATAAAAAAAGTGAAGATATACTTCCTTTTGTCGAGCGCTTCTTTTTACAAGTCTCCGAGAGAATGCGGTCAAGACAGGTCAATCGTTCTGCGTCAGACATACCCGTGCGGGTTGCAGCAGTAGATTCAACGAGTCTACAAAGTACCATGCAAAATCCTGAATTCCGCGATGGTGTGATCTACTCTACCATCAAAGCGTCCGGTATTTCTGAGTCGGGCTGTGTCATGATGCAATATTCTTTGGTCTCGCGTTTACTCGAGAAAGCATATGGTGGCGATGGAGACGTATACGAGTCTCAGGTTCAAGTTCGTCACTTACCACCCGGAACCCGCAAGTTTGTTCAACGCCTCTTAAGCGAGATGCTACAAGATATCCAGCATTATTTGATTGGAAAGCGAAAGATAAAGTTTGATTACTCAGAGCCGACCGTAAACGAGCCCAATTGGGATCCCCAAGCTCGAAATGCAGAGGTCTTTGCCGCGACCATCGATATAGGTCCTTTGGCACAACCGTACGGCCTCATGGCAATTGTTTTACCCGTTCGCCTTTTTGAAATGATGTTTGGAATGAGAGCATCAAAAAAAGAAGAAGAAACCGAAGATGACAATACCTTAGAAAATACACGTGTTCTCCAATTGCCCGTTGATGTGGTTGCAGAGCTCGATCGGTTTTCCATGTCACTGGCGCAGCTACATGAAATGATGATTGGAGATTTCATTCCATTGAATGAGAGTATGCAGGTGACACTGCGCGTGAACAATCAACAAAAGTTTATCGGCGAATTCGGTGAAGTCTCCGGTTTTCGGGCGGTAAGAATCGAAGAGCGCATGAGCGAAGATGAGTAAAATAACTCGATTGGAGAATTCGCCTCAATCCGCGTGTTGAATTATACTGTTTTATGAAATTGAAAATAATAAAGAAGGAATCAGATGTCAGGTCAATCAAATAATCCGAACAATGAAGCAGATAATTTTCTGTTGGGAATTCCTGTTGAGGTTGTGGTTGAGCTTGGTCGAAAAACAATGCTCATTCGAGAAGTCGCGGCCTTAAAACCGGGTGAGATTGTTCACCTAGAACAAACGGTAGATTCTCCCCTAGATGTACGGGTTGGAGAAAAGCTCCTCGCTCGTGGAGAACTCGTTATGGTGGATGGCAAAGTGGGTTTAAGAATCACAGAGATGCCGGGAAGAGGGAGTGAATGATCTTCTTTCTGTGGATGGTTTCAGCTGAACCATCTGAGCTGCCGGTTTCAGATCAAAAAGTTATACGATACATCCTAGAAAAAGAATCTGAGCGTGTTCTCCCCGAAGAGACTCCTCCCCCTGAGATGGAAACGGATCAGCTTCTTGAAGATCGTCTGTTGGGACAGAACGACACATTAGAAGAAGAAATACAGAAAAATGATCCCGCCTACTTACCTTGGTGGTGGAGCATCATCTTGCTCGCTATGCTGGCTGGTGCGCTTCGATTATTTGTTAAGCGGACAAAGGCACAGGTACAGTCCATCAATGTACTCTCAAGAACATTCTTTGGTCGTGAGGGAAGCGTAGCGGTGATCGAAGTAAAAGATTCAGAGCAAACGACAAAGAGATTTTTGTTGGGGTTCAATACGGGGAGCGCACCCAGTCTCTTAGCGGATCTCAGCTCTCCGGTGGCTTTTCCCGATATCATACCGGTAACACCAACGTTGGACGAGTTGAAAATCAATTCAACACAGTCAAAGGGAACAAACGATAAGGACTCCAAAAGAATCTCGAAACGAAAGACGAGAAAGGATAAACCCAAAGATGTTCGTAGGGGCGTTACAGCCTCATCACAGAAGTTAGATATTTTGGTGGGGGAGCCCAATACATCCGAAAAGGAGGAGCTGGTTGAGGAAATTTTGAGATTGCGTGAAAAAAAGCATGAAGATCCCGAGACCGAAAAGGAAGCAAAAGAAAAGCCAAAAGAAACAAGAGATAAATGGGCGGATGGTTTCAATGAAATATTTCGCAAGTAAATATATCGCTTCCTTGATCGGATTCTCATTGTTGGCAGTGCTCCTCGTCTTGCCAACACCCA
>JAYYRF010000349.1:0-3864 GCA_036127535.1 Myxococcota bacterium
GAGCTAGGTCAGATCGAACAGGAGCAGCAAAGGGCGCAAAAAGAAAAAGAGAGTGCAGAGCAGGACTGGAATCGAAAGCAGGCGCGGCAGCAACATTTACAAGAAAAAAGAGACGCATTGCAAAAAGAAGTGGAAGCCTACGACCAAGTCATTCGACAGAAGACATTGGAGATCAATGTTCTCTCGCAGCAAGAACGGCAACTGTTGTCATTGAAAAAACGCATGAGTGAAGACATACAAAAAGCCGAGCAAAATATTAAAAAGAAAGAAAGTGAGCAAAGCGAGCATCGTACGCGACAAACGGAGATGAAAAAAGAACAGATTTACATTGACGATCGGATTCGAGCATTGCAGTTGTCCATAGATGAAGAGCGAAAACGCTTACGAAAGTATCAACAGTCTAAAAATGAAAAGCAGACGGCCCTAAGCGTTATTGGTGAGCGCTACGCCTCCGCGGAACAAAATCAAAAAAACATCTCTCATAGCATGGAGAGACTGAAGAAAAGAAGAGCGGAATTAACGACCGAGATTCAACGTCTCCAAGATCGCCTCTTGGAATTGAGCACAGAAGTAGAGGTAGCGCTCAAGCGCAAGCGTTTCATCGATGTAGAGTGCCAAAATTTGAGAGAGCACGTACGTGAGCAAGAGTCTAGATATGAGGAAAAACAACTGCAGCAGAAAGAGTTGGATGCTGCCAGCAGTGCCCTGTATACCGCCCGTGAGAAGGCCAACCAAGAATACAGCCGTACAGAAGACGCGCTTGAGCGAAACCAAGCCGAGCGAGACAGACTCAAAAATAAGGCCAAAGAAGAGCATGAGATCGACATGGTTTCGATACTAGAGCAATGTGAACGCAATCGCCTTTTGACGCTGGAACCACGGGATACCGAAGAGGGAAATCCCTTTGTGCTCTCATTTTCGCAATTGTCGGATTCACAACGGCAGCTAGCATGGGAAAAAGACTTGAAAAGAACCGATAAAACTCTTGCGGGTATGTCAAATGTCAACTTGGCTGCAATCGAACAGCGAGAAAAACTCTCGCATGAATATGCGGTAATGGAAAAGCAGAGAGCAGATGTCGCCGCATCGGTTGCAACACTCACGCAATTTATTACGGAGCTCGATCAGCGCTGTATACAACGCTTTGATACGACATTTGAAAGAGTCAATAAAAATTTCGAGGAGTTGTACCCGCGACTGGTTGGAGGTGGACAAGCGTACCTTACATTGGAACATCCGGAAGACTTATTGCATACCGGGGTTCGGATTTTCGCTCAACCACCGGGTAAAAAATTACAAGTACTCAATTTGTTGTCCGGTGGTGAGAAAGCAATGGTAGCAATCGCCTTGTTGTTTTCACTGTTTCGCGAGAAACCGTCACCTTTTTGCTTACTCGATGAAGTTGATGCGCCCTTAGATGAGGGGAATGGTGTTCGATTTAATATGATGTTGCAAGAAATGGCTACGCGTTCACAGTTTATTGTGATTACACACAATAAGAAAACCATGGAGGCAATGGACATCTTATACGGCGTCTCCATGCCAAAACCAGGGGTTTCTCAGCTGGGTACAGCACGATTGGAATAAATTTCTACCGCACCTCTTTGTCGAATTACTGTGTATTGGATTTTGACCAACGATAAAAAATCAAATAAAATAGGTTTTCCCAAACGTAGAAACATGTTCTCGGAGAATTCATAATGTTTACAATGGAAGCAATCATAGTTGGCGCTGTTTTACTGACGGTCATCCTTCTGTTTGTAAGTGTGGGTCGAAAGGCTCCAAAAATCGAAGAAAAGCCAACCGAAAATGACAAGCAGGAGGTATCCGTTGCGGTACCAGCACAAAATGAGAGTCAGAACGTCTTTCGCAACGGGCTTCAAAAGAGTCGCTCTTTGTTGTCGGGCAGTTTTTCGAAGATCTTTTCGAGCGGCGTCAATCCAGAACACTTGGAAGAGCTGGAAGAGTCTTTACTCATCGCGGATGTTGGGCCGAGTACCGCGCAAGAACTCATCCAATTTTTGCAAAAACAATCGAAATCTACGACCGGTCCAGAAGAACTGAGAGAGCAATTAAAGTCCGAATTACTCAGAAGATTGCTTCCAAAGCAGTCGATTGCGACCGTGGAAGAAGGACCCTTGGTGATTTTGGTCGTTGGCGTGAACGGAAGCGGTAAGACGACGACGATTGGTAAACTCGCAAAGAGATATAAGGGGGAAGGTAAAAAAGTACTTTTGGCTGCAGGTGATACCTTTCGAGCGGGTGCAATTGAACAATTGCAGGTTTGGGCGGATCGTGCTGGCGTAGACATTATTATGCCCAAGCCCAAAGCCGATCCTGCCTCTGTTGTATATCAGGCGTTGGATAAGGCTAAGTCTCAAGGGTTTGACGTTGTGATCTGCGATACTGCCGGTCGTTTGCAAGCACAAGCGGCTTTGATGGAAGAGTTGGCCAAGATATCGCGCACCGCCGGGAAATTGGTACCCAATGCACCCCATGAAACGTTGTTGGTTTTGGACTCAACAATCGGGCAAAACGCTCTCATGCAGGCCGAGGGTTTTAAGAAGGTTACACCGGTCTCTGGAGTTGCCCTGACCAAACTTGACGGAACGGCCAAAGGAGGCATCGTTATTGCGGTTCGAGATAAAATTGGTATTCCTGTCAAGCTGGTTGGACTGGGAGAAGGCATTGACGACTTATATCCTTTCGAGCCAGAATCATTTGTTGAAGCCCTTTTGGAGGCAGAATGAAGAGTGTTCAAATTATAATCCGGGGAAGGCAGTTTAATGTTCGAACAACAGATGGAGATTCAATCCAACGAAGAGCAAAGGAGCTGGATCGTAGACTAACAGAGCAATATGAACGATCCAGATCATTCGATGAGCATTCCATTTTGATGATTACAGCATTGAATATTCTCAATGAATTAAATTTACTGAAGCAGCAACATTCTGAACAACTACAAGAATTAGACAAAGACTTGGAATCAACAATCGCATTGATCGATGCGCTTCTACCCTCCAACAAAAAGTCCGTCGACGTAACTGAAACATGAAGCAAAAATCAAATAAGACCGATCGATTGATCGCATTGGGTATTTTTATCCCAACCGCGATTGTTTTGGGTTTAGCCATGTATTTGAAACCGGATCCGAGTGGTATGGGTACGCATCAGCAGCTCGGTCTCAGTCCATGTGGTTTCCTAGAGTATACAGCATTGCCTTGTCCAATGTGCGGAATGACAACAACCTTTACTCATTTGGCTCACCTACAAATTGTGGAAGGTGTACTCAATCAGCCGTTTGGACTGGTGCTATTTCTATTGACCCTTTTTTCATGCGTCGTCTCCTTCGTCGAGTTGTTTTTTCCAAGAAGGAGGATTTCACGATTTTTGAATTGGTTGGGGCCCTATGAGTTTCGGTTGGCGCTGTTTTTTTTTGTTGGGATGATTTTGGGCTGGATTTATAAAATAATTGTTGTTCTATATTGATCCTTTTGAATGTGACAGATGTCATTATGGCTATTTTGATTACAAAATATAAAAAAATCCAATAAATTATTTTGACAGTATCATGGGCATCACATATATTGGTGGGGCTTCGGAATAGGTTCTTTATAAAGACCCCGATTTGAGTATTGTTTTATCGTTTGAATCATATTTTAAAAATTATAAAGCAAACTTGGTCATTGATAAGCAGGTAACAAATCTCGTTAAAACTTGAGTAAAAAAAAGAATCAAATTTTTCAATTGGAGAGTTTGATCCTGGCTCAGAGCGAACGCTTGCGGCGGGCTTAACACATGCAAGTCGAACGGAACTTCGGTTCAGTGGCGAACGGGTGAGTAACACGTAGATTATCTACCTTT
>JAYYRF010000350.1:0-5578 GCA_036127535.1 Myxococcota bacterium
TTTGGGTAGTTTTTGGAACACGCCCAGTTGAAATTTAAGCCAAAGACGAGGAACAGAGATAAACAACGTTGGTTTCGCTCTTTTCAGATCTTCTACAAAGGTTTGTAAACTTTCTACGAAGTAGATATGGGATTTTCCAACAATGGAGGAGCATTCGACGTAAGCGCGCTCAAATACATGCGCCAGAGGTAGATAGGAAATGCCGCGATCTTCGCCGCATATACCCAAGGCTTGCACGATACCGCTTGTCGCTTGCGACATCGGTCCAAAGGCATGCATTACGCCTTTGGGGCGACCCGTTGAGCCTGAAGTGTAGATGATGATGGCCAGTTCATCTGCGCCTCGTGCGGGGTTACCCGCCAATGGTTCGTTTGATGATAGAATGTCTGACCACTTCGTATAGTCCGTTGCAGGAGCTTGGGGCATCGCAATACAGGGAAAGTCTGCGGGTATACCCGGCTTGATCTCCTCCCAATTTGGCAAGTCGAGTTTTCCGACGAACAGGAGTTTGGAATCGGAGTGTTCGAGTATGTACGCAGCGGTTTCTTCATTGACGGTTGGATAAATTGCAACCGTTACATGGCCAGCCATCCATACCGCGAGATCTACGATCATAAAAGTTGCACAATTTTTAGACACCATTGCGATTTTGGAACCGGGCTCAAAATTTTGTGCCTTCAGATACTGCGCGATACGTCTCGCTTCATTCATGGCCTGTGACCAAGTGTAATCTTTCACAATCCCGCCTGGTAATGGCTGAGACAGCCAAATTTTATTGGCATGCTTGGTTTCGTTTTCGTAGGCGTAATCTAAGAGTAGCTTGTCACTCATTTTGTTTGCTCCAAAGATAATGATCGTAAAGTGTAAAGTACTAATTCCTTGCCCTTGAAATGGGTACTGAATTTATGAGGAAGTTCAATACTTTTGACCGAAGCTTTTCAAGACCCACGGTAGGTCGAGTAGCCATAAGGGCTCAATAGAAGGGGAATGTGGTAGTGTTCATCGAGAGCGGATATTTCAAAGCAGATCACCGCCTCTGGGTAAAAGCCCCGTGTGCCGAGTAAGCGGAAATACTGACCGGTATCAAAGTGCATTTTATAAATTCCACTCTCCAATGTACCCGGTTCCAAAAGATTTTTGATGCGTCCATCGTGATTGGTCATGCCGCTTGCAAGGATCTCGTACTCTCCGTTCTCGCTTTTTTTATACAATGAGATGGGCATACCAGCGGCGGGTTTTCCGGTGTGGGTATCCAAAACGTGTGTGGTTATTGGGCTCATGGGTTCCATTTCTCCATTCTAATTCGGGTAATCTTCGCTTGTTCTCCGGCTGCGATTCGAAGTTCGCTTTCGGGATCGTTGTTGAGTCGTTTTTGTAAAAGAGACAGCATTTACGTCGCACTTTTTCCGGTGGCACAAACGATGAAGATGTATCCAAAACGATCTTCATACTCGATATTACCGTCGGAGAGGGCTTTTAAGGTCTCTTCTGAGGCAGCGGTTACACCCGCTTGTTCTTGGGCAGACCAATTGTGGGTTGATGAGAACTTTTGGCGAAGAGCATCCAAGTTTCCACCGATTTTCGGATGATGAGAAAAGGCTTCTAAAAAGTCAGCCTTCGACAACGACCACCAATGTTGTTCGGCGACTTGAAAGAGTTCTTGATCGTTTTGAAACGGGTGGCTCGAAAGCATCCGGTTGACCCACACAGAGGAGCCACAGCAGCGCTGTAACATTTGGGTGCGTTCGTGTAATGTAAGCTGATTGATTCGGTTTGAAAGACTCATATGTCCTCTTTATGTTCCTATATACAGACGTGACAGAGAACGCCATCGAGATTCGTTTCTTTGGGTAAATCGGTTACCCATAAGCCCATCTTCTACAAGCTTGATGGTCAGACCATAAGCGGGGTTTGCGACGGGGTATTGCGTTGAGACACGCATGTTACATTCCATTATTGGAGTTACGGTAACGGACTTCCGGCGGCAATCCACGCGCCCAATGTGGCTCTCTCCTCATCCGTAATGTGTGTGAGATTTCCTGGCGGCATTGTGTTTGCATCGACGGCCATGCTTTTAATCTTCGGAGAGAAGGATTTAATCTGTTCTGGCGTATCATACACAACACCTTGTGGTGCCATTTGAACACCGTCAAAGGTCGGCGTTGACGAGTGGCATGGCTGACACCGCTTTGTCATGATCGTCTGCACACTTGCGAATTCAGGAACGCCAGATTCGGTTGGGAATGTTTGGGTTGGTGGGCGTGAGACCATTGCCAGCGCAACCATGGCCAACGCTGCGACGGGTAAAATCCAAACCTTGTTTTCCCCTTTGTGCTTGAGGTTAAAGTAGTGTCTGGCACCCGCACCAATCAGGGACAGAGCCGCTAGAACGAGCCAGTTGTATTCGTGACCATAGGTCATGGGGAAATGATTGCTCACCATGATAAACAGTACGGGAAGCGTGAAGTAGTTGTTGTGGAGAGATCGCAATGCACCCGCGTCTCCCAACGACGTATCGGGTTCTTTACCCGCGGTCATTGCATCGACCATAATGCGTTGGTTGGGGATGATGACAAAGAATACATTGGCGGCCATCATCGTGCCGAGCATGGCGCCGACATGAATGTAAGACGCGCGGTCTCCAAAGCATTGACTCAGGCCATACGCTGCTGCCGTGATGAGCGAAAAGCCCAAAATCGAGAAAAGAACCGGCTGTTTGGATAGGGGAGACTTACAGAGTAAATCGTAGACGAGCCAGCCTCCGACGAGTGAACCAATACTAATCGAGATCGCTTGCCAAGGCTCTAGCGGAAACCGGCTGTTATCGATGAGATACAGATCCGCATTGAAATAGTATACGACGGCCAGTAAGGAAACCCCGCTAATCCAAGTGAAATACGCCTCCCATTTGAACCAGTGCAACGTCTTCGGAAGCTTTTCGGGAGCACCCGCATACTTCATGACGCGATAAAAGTGTCCTCCGTGTACGGCAAAGAGCTGTCCATTCACGCCGTCGATGGCGTCTTCGGGTTCTCGAAGATTGTGATTGAGCCAATTAAAGTAAAATGAGGTACCGATCCATGCGGCACCAAATATGATATGGAGCCACCGAAATAGCAGATTGAACCAATCGAGTATATAACTTTCCATGCGCCTTTCTCGTGTAGCCTTTATTCTACCGATTTTGACGTGCCTTTGTCAAGAGCCCCTTTTTGACGGATTTACGGGTCAGGTTGTAGCGGAGGAGATTTTCGTTTTGGAATGTTTTTCGCGGGCATTTTGAGCGCCTGAATGTTTTTTAGGAGGAGGGTTTCAAAATTGCTGCCCTCCTTCGTGTAGATCACCCGTACGATATTTTTATTGTCCACGAGAAAGGTTTTGGGAATCGAATTGGTGGTGTCACCCTGTATTACACCGTGTCTCTTCGCAATTTCTTTGTAGGTATCGACAATTGTGAGTGCTTTGAATCCGTGCTTTTTAAGGAAGCGCTTCACCAAAGACTCTTTTTCATCGATCGAGATCAAGATTAAGTCAATATTTTCTTCTTTGGCAACCTTCTCCATGATTGGAATCCCTTTAATGCACGGTTCGCACCAAGTCGCAAAATAAGACAAAAGCATTGGACGACGGGTGCGGTCTCTACTGAAACTCCACGGCTGATCGCGTGTTGTCCAGCCAGCAAAAGACGGTAAGGGTTTACCGATTTTGATCGTTCCAAATTCCTCTACTGTTTGGGTCAAGTCCGGCGCAGCCTGGGCAAATCCTAAACAGAATAGAAGGGTGTAGAGAATCATTTTGGGCTCTGGATGGGAATGTTGTAGACCAAGACCTTTTGAAGTTCTTCTCGGAAGAGAGAACGGTTGAAATTCGCCGCTGCTTGGCGAACCGAATGTTGTTGTTTCCGTGAATTGGCTCCAAAAAGTTTATCGGACTGGACGGGTACCGTCAAAAATTCTCCGCTTTGGCAATCTTGGATATTGATTGTGGGGGAGAGATTGCAAAGATGATTCCCAACAACAAGGCGACAAGAACTTTTGGGGTCAAGGCTGGCTACGTGTGTTGGGCCACCCTGCTGCTCGCATTGCAGATCTCTTTGTCCCGCTGCAACGCCCAGTTCTTCGAATTCCGTGCGAAGGATTTGGGCCCACTGGTTTTCCACGTCGGCTGTGAGAGTAGAGGGGGTGAGATTGATCGAGACCTTTACCTCTGTCCGTAGACGCTCTGCCTCCATGAGAATGCTTCGGTAACTGCTCAAATATTTACGGGTGCGCAGATCATCTCCGACGCTTTGAAGTTGTATGATCAGAGGCAACGCTTTTTCGATACTGTGAATGCATTTTTTATAGCTTCTGGAGAACGCGGGACGATTTTGTTCTATCATTGCGGTTTGCACTACGCTGTACTGGGCATCGAAATCCGCGAGTATCGTCTGAGCGTCTTTCCAAATTTCTTGCGCCGTTTCGAGTTTGTTTAGACAAGCCAATGCGTAGTATTGACGACCTTTTTTGTACACTTTTCCAAGGTCTTTGACTTTTTGACCATATCCGAAGGAGCTTCGTACTATCGTTTTGACCTTTAGGGAGGTTTGAGACGAATCTCGCATGTTCTTTTGTAGAACCACCGAGACGCGTTCGGTCTCGGTTTCAATCGTAGAATCGATATTTCTCAGGACATCCGCTCGGGCTTTTTCCCGTGCTTCGTCTTGGGTCTTACCGATTCCGCGTCCCCATATGTGGGTATCCTTTGGACATTCTGCGGGGGGGTGACTCCAAGGATCCAAATAGTGCTTGGGTACGCCCCAGGCAGCAGCATTTTGGGAGTAACAGGCCAATATGACTGCTGCCAAGAACGGTAGGTTTTTCATCGGCTACTGCTGATCGATGAGAAGCCCTTTCGAGCGAAGACTGTCTTCTCTTTGCCGGAGATAATCACGCTCAACCGCCTCAAAGCGAAGCATATTTTCTTGATGCTTGTTTTCAAGAGCCTCCTGCATAGCGGCCGCATTGAGCATTTGATTGGTGATTTCCTTTGCCATATTGGCAAAATCGACGGTTACACATCCGAGAACGAAGACTTTGTCAGGGTTGATCGGATCCGGATGCATGTAGGTTGCGAGGTAACGCAGACCAACAAGACGGGTCTTTTGAAAGTTTTTGTTGATATTTTTCAAAGAGAGGTCGCCAACGTCTCGGCCGCTGGACATGTCGCGCATGACGTTGTTGACGCGCTCTTGAAGGAGTCCAACTTCTGCTTCGAGCTGTTCTGCGATGCGGTTCTTTACTTGCATTTCAGAATCGGTTCGCGCCGCATCCGTGTTGCCCATTTGAAGCCCCAAAGTCGATTGGCCGGATGCGCAAATCGCTTCTCGTGGGCTGAGGCCAAGCTCTTTTTGATACGGATTGGTCAGCCAGTTCGGATAGCCTTTCTTCTGCTTTTTCGTAAGCTTTTCGGTATTGATAGCTTTCTGTTTGGGGGCGCAGCCAGTTGAGACCGCTAAAATTCCAGTCAGTAGAGATAAGCCGAGATATCGTGTCATTAGGGCTCCTTTTTATGTTATTTTAATGTTGAAGGTAGAGTT
>JAYYRF010000351.1:0-2578 GCA_036127535.1 Myxococcota bacterium
GTAGACCAACGCGGTATTCAAACGAGCGACCTCGGCACGGGTTGTAAAACCGTCCAACGTCAAGTTTCGCAGGTGATCGGCATCTCGGACCGCGACGTGAACGACAAAATCCTCTTGCCCAGCAACGTGATAGATGGAAACGACCTCGGAAAGCGACTTGAGGTGTTCACGAAACGCATCTACGGCATCACGGGAATGCTGCGCCAAACGAACAAAGACAAAGGCCTGCAAGCCGATTCCCAAAGCTCGCGGATTGACTTTGGCCGATACGCCCACAATCACATTTTTCTCATGAAGCTTACGAACCCGCTCCAAGCAAGAGGAGGGTGACAAACCCACGCGGGCAGCCAGTTCTTTATTGGACATTCGTCCATCATTCTGTAAAGCGCACAAAATGGCATTATCAATTCGGTCTAGCACAAAAAACACCCCTTATTTCCGTATTTAATTCGATGGATATAGACTAACCCAAATGATATTATGTGTACACACAAAAAACTGAATTGGATTTGCTCATGAAACAAGACACACTCGCGGTGCACTGCGGACGTACCGATTTAAAAAGCGCACATGTTCCCCCCATAGACTTATCTACTACGTACAAAACGCCCAATTTGGACGCCGCCACGAAAAGCATAGACTCGATGGCATCGGGAAAGGAACCGACGGACAGTCCGATTTATCAGCGTCTCCACAACCCGACGGTCGCCCGTTTCGAAGAAGCCTTTGCGACGATGGAGCACGCTTCCCATTCGGTGAGCTTCTCCTCGGGAATGGCGGCCTTGACCGCTGCTTTCTTGGCCGCTAAGATGAGTGGTGACCATATTGTAGCCGTACGTCCTCTTTATGGGGGAACCGATCACCTTCTCTCTTCGGGACTCCTCGGTTTGGATGTAACATGGGCTACGCCCGATAACGTTGCGGATGCGATCCGTGAAAACACCTCTCTCATCGTTTGCGAAACACCGGCCAATCCAACCGTCTCTCTCTTAGACATTGAAGACATTGTAGAAAATGCAAACGGTATTCCCGTACTGGTCGACTCCACGTTTGCCACTCCGATACTCCAAAATCCAATCCAATACGGTGCTGCGATGGCACTTCACTCGGGCACCAAGTTTATCGGAGGACACGGGGATATCATGGCCGGTATCATCGCTTGCGATACCGTTTGGGCGCAACGGCTTCGACAAGTGCGAATATTAACGGGTTCCAATCTACATCCCATGGCAGCCTACCAATTACACAGAGGTCTCCAAACCCTACCAATACGAGTACGCTGCGCACAAGAGAATGCGATCGAACTTGTCAAGCGCCTTCTTCGCCACAATGGCGTTGCCCGCGTTCTCTACCCGGGCTTACCCAACTGTGATCCACACAATCTCGTCGGACGCCAAATGAAAGGACCAGGAACCATGATTGCCATCGAGCTGGCTGGAGGCTATCCGGCCGCGCGAAGAGCGATGTCTCGTGTCGAACTCATCACACCAGCCGTGAGCTTGGGCTCTTGCGATACCCTCATCCAACATCCCGCTGGCCTCACCCATCGTATCGTCTCTGACGAAGCGCGAGAGATCGGTGGTATTTCACCCGGCCTATTGCGAATCAGCGTTGGCATCGAAGACGTCGAGGATTTATGGGACGATCTCGATCATGCGTTGGAAATGGAACTCGCACTGTCCGCTAAGTAGCGCCTACATCATGTAGAGCATCATAAAGCACGCGAGGAGCAATGCCGCCCACAACGCCGCCGTCCCGGAAGGAGAACTTCGATTGAGGCGCTCGTTTTGTGGGCTTAGGGCGACTCCAACCGATGAAGCAATCGCTTCTGACTTCTCTTGGAAGACCTGAATCATTGGGGTGAACATATCGCGAAGAAGATGGTAGGTTCCTTTCAAAATGGATGGAACGAGACGGCGGTATACCCAATCAAAATCGAGATTGGTCGCACGCTTTTCTTCAGGATAAATACCCGAACGCATCAATATTGCGAAGGCGAGCGCCGCGAATAAGAGCAATTGGAACTGCGTGAGAATGTGTCCAAACGAGTACGCGTTATACATATGCTCGGCCTCTCCGTGAGCAGAGTACATCGCTCCACCCGGTAGTAAATTATAGAGAAACTGTGGCGCAACGCCTATCCCGATACAAAGAGCCGCCGCGATGGCCATGGCGGCCAACATATTCCACGGCGCCTCTTTCACGTTTTCATGACCGCCGTCGTGTGCGAAGAAAGCAAAGTACGGAATCTTGATTCCGGAGTGCTCCATTACGCCTGCACTTGCGAAAAGCAGTACGAAGGTAACCGCAGTGTATCCTCCATATGCGGCAGAGGACGCGATCAGCGACTTGGCAGCAAAACCGGACAACAGTGGGAACGCCGAAATCGAAGCGGCACCGATGATACAAAAAACCGTCGTATAAGGCATTTTTCGGTGCAAGCCACCCAACTCGGATGCCTTTGTTGTACCGACTTGTAACAATACCGCCCCCATCGCCATGAAAAGAAGACCTTTGTAAATGATGTGCGCAAAGGCATGTGCACATGCGCCATCGATGGACAACGAGGTTCCAATAC
>JAYYRF010000352.1:0-2989 GCA_036127535.1 Myxococcota bacterium
GGAATTTGGAACCGATGTCTTTACTCGAAGGGATGGAGCTATTCGTACTCCGTGCGCGCGAACACATTCGAGATTTACAACTCAACGAAGGAAACCGAAAAAACATCTCGCGTATTGTCGAACAACTGGACGGTCTTCCCCTGGCCATTGAGTTGGCGGCCGCACGCAGTGCAAACTTATCCCTCGCAGACCTCGGCAAGCGTCTCTCTCTGAATTTGGATTTGGTACACCGAAAAATTGACCGGGGGCGTAGGGCACTCGAAGGAACGCTTTCTTGGGCTTGGGATTCCTTATCGAAAGTGGAGAAGATCTGTTTGGTTCAACTCACGTGTTTTCAAGACGGTTTTACATTGGAATCCGCAGAGCAGATACTGTGGCTGCCGCAACGTCATATTGAAACATCCGTCTTGGATATTCTAGAGACACTTTCCGCCTCCAATCTACTGACGACGCAACGACTGCAGATCGGTATGGTTCGATATCGGATGTTGAATGCGATTCTCGAATTCGCACGAAAGAAAGCAGAGGAAAAGCGCTACGGAGAAAACCTGCAGGAGATACGCAATCGACACGCCAAGTATTACGGCGGTCTCTTTAAAGAGCGTCGAATACGGGTGTACTCCAAATACTGGGCAACGTTGTATGCGGAACGCAACAATTTCATTGCCGCAATGCAGTATGGGTTGCCCGATGATTCCATGGATTGTTGTCGAAAGATGGCTGAACTCATTCGCGCAAAGGGACCGTATCCGATGGGGCTTGAACTCATGCGACGTTTTCGCTCGCGAACGGAATTGAGTGATTTACAAAAGATCGAAGCAACCTTGCTTCACGCAAATTTTATGTTTCTGCTCGGTAAGTTTTCAGAAGCTAAATTTCGCGTACAAAAAGTGGTGGTGCAGTGTGAGAATTTACATACAGCCGTCAATCGATCCCAGCAAAAAGAGCGAGAGTTGGAAGTCGAAGAGTTCGTTCACGAGTATAAGGTCTCTTTGCGTCGGCATGAGTTTGCACAGGCCAAACTCGAATTGGATAAAATCTTCGATTACGCACAGCAATACCGTAACATAGAGTGGTACACGCAAGCTTGTCGATATTCGGGTTCGATGTACATCAGTCAAGCGCATTATGCCAAAGCGGCTCCGTTTATCTATAAAACAATCGCTTTGTATCAGTCACAGAAGAAAGTCGAATCCATTCCGATTCTCTATTGCCAACTTGGAACATGTCATATGTACCAAGGGCATTATAAAAAGGCATTTTATTTGTACGAGAAAGCTTCTGAAGAGCTGCAAAAACGCGGTGATGTTGCACAGCTTGGCGAAACCTTGGCTCGTGTTGGAAGCATGTACAATCATTTGGGTAGCAACGAGTTGGCCAAGGAGTACATGCTTCGGGCCGATGCCATCTTTAAAACCTTGAAAAACCCCCAATCTTTTCGCGCGCCAAATTTGAACAACTTGGGGTTGGTTCATTTGGAGACCGGAGATGCGCAGAAGGGTCTGGCTTATTGCCAAGAGAGCTTTTCCTTGGCGGAGATAGCGGGACGCGTCGACTTGCAAGGTGTCTCTTCCGGAAACATGGGACGGATTTACACATTCATGGGCGATCGAGAGAGTGCCATCGAGTATTTAACCAAAGGGATCGAGATATGTTCGCGACGCCTAAAGCCTGCTGCGGCTGCTTTTGCCGCATTCTTAGGATTTGTATACGCCGAAGACGGTCGATTCGACGAAGCGCGGGCGCTCTACGAGCAGTGGGAAGAACCGGTACGTTACGTCCCCTTAGAACACGGTCTATTCCTTTGCTATCGTTCACTCTTTCATTACTTGGACGGGGATTATGATCAAGCAAGGGTATACTACTTCGATGCTTCTGAGATTACGGAACAATTGAAAGTAACGGCGAGAAGTCGCATTTCTATCATCTTACGCAAAACACAAGACATTTTGCGCGGTACAGCCTCGATAGATACTTTGCATGTTCACGAAGAGTACAAACCATTTGATGTAGAGGATTTCATTGCGGGTGAAGATATTGAAGAATACTTTGAAACCGGTGACTTGGGCATTTTTAGTCAAGAACAAGCGAAGCAGGAAAGCGAGCTCAAAAAGCAACGACTAAAAGCGAAAGCACTGCTGCTTCTCGGTAAAATCGAGCTCGACCAATCCAGCTACAAGATTGCACTCAAAAAAGGAGAAGAGGCGTTAGAAATAACGCAAGAATATAATCTAACGGAACTTCAATCCCTTTCATTGAACTTTGTTGGTGCCTGCTACCGCTACCTTGGAAATATAGATAAAGCTTTGAAGGTTTTGGATAGCTCTATCGAACTCGCACACGTGAATCATCTGCTGCTATCCAAAGGCCAAGCATATGCCAACATAAGCAACGTATACCATGACAGGGGCGACTTAGAAAAGTCCGCGCACTACGCACATTTGGCCATTGGACTATACGAAAAACAAGAATCTTTGGGGGAGTTGGGAAAAGCCTACCGCGATTTGGCGACCATCTATTCAAATCAGAATTTATTTAAAGAGAGCTTGGCTTTTACAGAGAAGGCGCTCGATATTCACCGAAAGGTTGGTAACATCCGAGATCAAGCGGAGTGCTTCGGTAACATGGGGTGTATTTTCGCCAACCAAGGGAAGTATGCGCAGAGTCTCGAGTTTTTTCACCAAGCGTTGACCTTACATCGAAAGATGGGAAATCGTCGTTTTGAAGGTATTGTTTTGGGTCACTTGGGTACCGTCTATGCTCCGCTCAAGCAGTACGAGGATGCGGAAAAATCTTTTTTGAGTGCTTTGGAAATACACTCTGCGATTCGAAATCGACTCTACGAAGGAATTGATCTTGGTAATTTGGGCGATTTGTACTTTGAGCAAGAAAAGTGGGAACAGGCAGAGGACCATTTGTTGCGGGCAATTGAAATTTGTCGTGAGCAGATCCCATCTTTGGTTGGTGCATTCTCGGCCAGTTTGGGCTT
>JAYYRF010000353.1:0-3031 GCA_036127535.1 Myxococcota bacterium
AGAGAGACCCAATTGATTTTCGATAATATCCATAACGTCGGCTTGGGTTTGTTCGTCTTTGACCAAGAACTGTGCAGAACCATCTCCTTGTGAACCCACACCCTTACCTCCTAGGATATGGGGTTTGAGAAGAGGATTCCGCAGGACGCTGTGTAACTTTGGCGCGGACAGTTCGCTGGGACACGCGGGCTCGAGATGCAGATCGAAAAGTTCTTGCGCGAGGTTCATGAGTTCCCCGAGCTCTTTCAGTGCTCCTTTTTGGATGGCTTGGACCGCACTTTGTGTGATTTTTTCGTTCAAAGGCCCCAAAAAGGACTGTACGTTTCGCTGTTGTTGATTTTGTGCGAAGGGATATCCTTTTTGGAGATCCGAGAGAATTCTACGGGTATTTTTAGACGCCTTCAAATCGACGAGAACCATGTAAATGGTTGTGGGTGGAGATAAGGGAACCGTTTGGCAAAGATCACCGTCAAAGGTCATATAAACCGGCTTCTCAAAAGCACAGGCCTGATCCATTCGACCACAAGAAGAGCCGGTGTTTCGCTCTCCTTTGTAGGCGATTTGCATTTCCTCTTCCAAACTGAGCCCCAAGCCGTAATGAGCATTGAACGCTCTGGTGACCAATACACACAAAGCGGCGCTGGAGGACAGTCCCTTTTTGATTGGTAGATCGCTTTTATAGTTGTGAATATGCATGCCTTTTACAGGGTAGTGCTGCAAAAGCTCGTATGCTACACCGGCTGCATAACTAAAGAAGTGATCGCTCTCGGCAACCTTTTGAAGGCACTTACACTCCATGGGTATTTCGATAGAGCCCAATGTTGTTCCTTGCATGTCACAACTGTGTAAGACGAGTTTTTCCTTGGTCGGACGACTTTCTGCGTAGATTCCTTGCGTTGTTGGCGCGATGATCGCGTGGCCTTTCCCTAAGTCTGGATTTTCATTGCGATAGCCTCCTGCCCAATCACTGTGCTCTCCAAAAAGGCACACCCGTCCGGGGATAAAGAGTCTGTTGATCCAAAATCCAGTTGACAATCTCTCTGCGCTATCAATCGAAAAAACAGACACTTATTTATTCCCACATCGGAGGGCACGAAAGAAAATAAAGTTCCCAAGAGCGCTCCGGAGCCAAACGTAGCATTCTGTGCCCATGTCGATGCCGACCGATATTTGACGGATCCGCCTTTCTCTTCGTGGCGGTCGCTTGTGGGATATGACCCGAAGGGATTCAATCTGCTGGTCGGTACGAGAGATTCCATAGACGGCGCGGAATATTTTACTGAAACGGCTTGTGGATCCAGTATGGATGTTCGACCCCGCTTTACTTCTTGTAGCCTGGTTTTGGTTGGATTCTTGGCGCTGGATATTGATTTTATCGGTTGTAAGACCGCATTCAGGACATTGGAACGGGGCATGCCTTGAGGAGAGCGGTCGATCTCGGGGGTGGAAGATTGCGCTTTGGAGTGTAGAGGACATAATCAATATTTTCCTTTCTTCTACTCTTCACATTTTACCATAAGAATCCATAAATCGTGATGTAGAGACAGAAATTTTGATTCCGACTGTATGCTGTATCGCAAGCCTGAACAACGAAGAAGAGATTTTGATGCGCGTGTACCCCCCGATTCTTTTGCTCGAACTCAGACTTAATTGAAACAATCCATTCCGTATACTTTAAAAATTCAATATAATATAACCAGAAGATCAAAATCTTTGGGGGGCATATGTATCGGGCATTTATGGTCACGTTCTCTCTTTTTACCGTTGCTTGTACTGCGGAACCACCAAAAGTACAGCAGGTGAATCCACCGCCGGAAGTGTTAATTCAGACACCGGTAGACGAAGCAGAATTATATCAGGGCAACACGTATCTCATTCAAGGGCTTGCATCGGATGAGTTTTATGCGTCGGATTTATCCTCTTTGCGCGTCATTATAACGCTAAATGGACAAACGATATGTCCGGATACAACCGTCGCTGATTCGGGCGAGATTTTGTGCGAGCATATTTTCGAGCAGCCAGAGTCGGTGGTTTTGGTGATGCAAGTGACCAACAGCGATGATTTGGCGGCCTCTGATTCTGTGTCGTTTGAGGTTTTACCCAACGCAGCGCCCGATGTTTCCATTCTGAACCCCCTTTTCAATGGGTATTATTACAGCGATTATGAAATATTATTTGAAGGTTTGGTCTCCGATCTCGAAGATGACTCTACCTCTTTGAGCGTGGATTGGACATCTTCGCTCGACGGTGTTCTACATACACAAAATGCCAGCGCAGATGGTGTTGTTGAGTATTCGACCCAACTTTCACAGGGTACGCATACGATTACGCTGGATGTAACGGATACTCGGGGGCGTACCAACACAGATAGCGTAGACATAGAAGTGATGGGTGAGAACCAAACACCTTCATGTGAAATCGTCGAACCCCTTGCTGATTTAATGTTTCCACAAGGAGAAGAGATCACCTTTTCAGGTTTGGTTTTTGACCCGGATATTCCCGAAGAGTTGTTGACGGTTGTGTGGACATCTTCCATAGATGGCGAACTCTTTTCCGGATCGCCCGATTCGGATGGCACCACCGCCTTTTCGAGCGGAGACCTGCAAAGCGGAACCCACAGTGTGTCCTTGAGCGTAGAGGACGAGAAAGGCTTAAGTTGCACATCTTCAATGGCCATGATTGTGAATGCCAATCCGATCGTCGAGATTCTCTCTCCTTTGGATGGCGACGTCTTCAACGAAAATGAAGCGGTGCTGTTTGAAGGCTTGGTTTCTGATTCGGATGAGGGAGCAGAGGAGCTTGCGATACAGTGGCAGTCCTCGGTTGATGGCGTGTTCTCTATCACACCTGCTTTGAGCAATGGCGATACCAATGCGATGGCTTATGGATTATTCCTCGGCAATCACACGATTACCCTTTCTGCTACAGATGCCACGGGAGAAATGGGAAGTGCGTCCATCGATATTCGAATTAATGACCTACCCAGTGCGCCCACAATCAGTATTGATCCGGTGTCTCCACAGTCTGATGA
>JAYYRF010000354.1:0-6599 GCA_036127535.1 Myxococcota bacterium
TTGCCTCTGATGTTTCGGCCGCATAATCTGCATCTTGGATACGACTTATGGATTGCTCGCTTGCTGCTTTACGCTCGAGGAGATTGCCCATTTGAGACTCAAGCTTCTTATAGTTTTCCGCAATAAAGTGTCGTTTTTCAAGGATTTCTTCTCGTGCGATCTTCAGTACATCGAGCGCATCTCGGGCGGTTTGCTCGGTTGTAATTCCAGTTGAAGCGACGGCTGCCAGAGAGGTAGAGCCTTTAAGCGTACCCAAAACACTGGTCGTGGCTTGCAGTTCGGTCATGTCTATGGAAATTCGATCGTCGCTCGTCGCCCGATACCCGACGTGAATTCGGAAATTCGTGTCTGTATTGTTGAGAATGCTCACACCGCGAAAACTGGCGGATGTGGCGGTTCTTTCTATTTCGGCTGCCAATGCTTTGAAGTCCTCGTTGAGGATGTTTTGCCGTTGCTCATCGCTGTATGTCGATTGCGCAGACTGCAGTGCATAATCGTACATTTTGTCTATGAGACCGCTGATATGACCGAGGCTTTGCTCTCCCGAATTTACGAAGTTCATTCCGTCCGTGATGTTATTGAGAGCCATTTTGAGACTGACATAGTCCGCTTCTTGCTGCTTGACGACCGTCAAAGCTGCACTGTTGTCAGAGCCTTTATCGATGCGTTTACCGGTTGCAAGACGATCAATCGATTGATTGTAGCTCTTTCCAGATTTGTGAATGTCTGTGATGGACTTGAAAGTCAATGATGAAGTGTGACTGACCATTGAAGTATCCCTAAGTTAATTTGGTTTTATTCTCTATATTAATCGGAGTACGTATTTTTTTTTTTGAGCGTTGTTGTGATATTTTTTAAAAAATTAGGAGAGAATGACTGACTATCCTAGCGATCATCTGCGTTTAAAGTGACTTTTATCCGATTAATCAAAAGATTTTTGTGGTGATCGCGGCTTTGAATGTAAGGCTTTCCGCTTGTGAACGTAGTGAGCTTCTCTTGCGAATTCGGAGCACTGCTTTTCAGACGGCTTGGTTCTCCGATCGCTTTGATGAGAAAGCGAAGTTTTTTGAACCATCTCCCTCACCGTAATCCGTTGTAATGTCCGGACAGTCCGTAGCGAAGGTGATTTGAAGTCGTGATGCTTTTCTTTCTGCGGAAAGAGAGTGGTTTGAGCTCTTAAGACGACTATTCGTCGCTTTTGGTACAGGTTATGGTGTAAGGATCGGAGCAAGAAGAACCGCTTGTACTCGATACCTTGAGCATGTAATAACCGCCATCTTCATAGAAATAGGTATCGGTTACGTCGATGCTGACACTGCTTCCAGAGTAGCTATCGATGAGAGAATAGCCGGTCGTACCATCTTGCTCGAAGTATAGATCTACAGATACGGAGAACGGGGATTCAATTGAGCAGTTAAAGGCATCTGCTGTGGATAGAAATTTGTCTTCAAAGAAGAAGAAAAAAGCATCATCATCCGTAGATGGAAAGATGTAGCCCGTGTTCGACGCCGTATCGCCGAGATCGATGAGCGCGCCACCTAATGACACAGGGCTGGATACGCTGAAGGGCTCGTTGGGATCTTGATCTCCGTCCTCATCCGTCGTACCGTCCCCGTCTTCGTCGACTCCGTCACATATATCGCAGTCTACGCCCGGATAAACATACTGGTCGTTATCATCGCAGTCCAGACGGGAGTCATATCCGTCTCCATCCTCGTCGTAGCGAGGTCCGCAATCATCACAGTCACTTCCCAAATCGCAGTTGTCATAGTCTGCGCCATAGCCACCGTCGTCACAGTCTCCATCGCTGCTGTAGGAACAGTTTTCGTTACAAAGAGATTCTAAATCGCCCCACTGGCAATCTTGATCGATGAGATCATCGGCGATTTCTTCTGCACCGGGATAGACCGATGCGTCATTGTCGTCACAATCTTCTCCACCGGTTGCGATGGATTCAAAGCCATCCCCGTCGGCATCTGTTCCGGGTGATTCATCTATCTCACCGTCGCAGTCGTCGTCGTATCCATTGGAGGGGTCCTCTTGCACCCCGGGATTGACATAGTAATCAAAATCGTCACAGTCTTGTACGTCGTAGTATCCGTCATAATCATTGTCATCTCTGGCGGAGCAATCCGTACAATCGGTTCCAAGCGCACAAATGTCATAATCCGATGAGGTGCCCCCATCATCGCATTCTCCGTCACCCGCGTATTGGCATGTGTCATCACACAGTCCTTCTTCGTCTCCGTTGCTGCAATCTTGATCGATACCGTCTTGTCCTATGTCCAGTGCACCCGGATTGATAAAGCTATCTGCGTCGTTGCAGTCTCCTTGATTTTCGGTGTAGCCGTCCCCGTCATCATCGGTATTGTCCCCGTCGTTGCTGCTTCCCGAACAAGCATCGTTTGCCGCTCCCGGTGTACCTTGATCGCCACCGCTCATGTAGCTTGTCGATTCGCACCACTTGCTCGCGTTGTCGTTGGCCGAAGTGCTAATTTGAGACGGGTTCAGATTGAGACTCGTACCTTCTCCATCGGGAAAACTGCTCGTGTACGCTACGTAGTCGAGTGCGTCGTTGTCATACGAGAGAATGATTTCGTCGGAATCGTTGCCGAGACTCCAGTTACTGAATTGATAGTCGACACTCGCACCACCATTGCTGCTGCTGTTGCTATTGTTGCCCAAAACAAAGTATTGTTGCGAGCCAACAATTTGATCTCCGGATACGGTGAAGCTTTCTTCGGAGGCATCGCTGACCATGAGTCCTTTAAGGTTGATGTCAAAATTGCTGCTGTTGTAGATTTCGAACCATTCTCCCTGTGAATCATCGACGGCACTCGGATTTTTCATAATCTCGGTGATGATTAAATCTCCGACCCGAACATCGGACAAGCTCAATTCGCTATCCGAAACGAGGTCGGTTCCGTTACAGTCCTGATCGATACCGTCGTCTGCTACCTCGGGGGCGTTGGGATAAATGGTATTGTTATTGTCGTCGCAGTCTCCTTGGTTTTCGGTAAAACCGTCGTTGTCGTCATCTACATCGTCGGGATCGAGCTCTTCGCTCGGCTCGGTATTGATATTGTTATCCAATCCACTTCCTTTGTCCGTGTCGTCAAAACCAGCGGAACATCCAAACAGCAAACTCGGTAGCAGTAATTTACGAACTATCATGATTCTCTCCTTCATCGAATGTCTTAAAAGTTATCTTTCTTTGGTGATTTCTCCCAGAGAAAAGATCATTCATCATTTTTTTTCCGGATTTTCTCTGATCACGCGTTTTGATAAATGATGCTACGGAGGAGATCTGTCACGCATTTGGATTGGGCTATTCGGTTGGATTATGGGATGTGAAACCGTCGGGAGTCTCTCATCAGAAGACCGGGAAAGTGCGGATTTAGAGAGAGGAGAGACGCTATTTAATCTCTATTGTGCCAATTGTCATGGGGTGGACGGCGACGGTGGACGTGCGCCCAGTTTGCTTTATGGCGAGCCCTTGGAATTCTCATATGATGAAAATCGAGAAGAGATCTTGTACCGAATGAGGCGGGAAGGACTTGAAGGCGTCTTGAACGAAGAAGAAGTACACGACTTAGTCGTTTACTTGTTCTATATTCAAGGTCGCTATTGAGGCCAAACAATGCTCTCCGCTCGTTCTCGATCGCTTTTGTTGCCTTGTTCGAGTAAGAGTTTGTCGATCGCTAGCCCGAGAGCTCTAGATGTAGTTGTTAGGCAGTGTAGTCGATGATCTCCCCCTTCAATCGGCCAGCATTCGACGCTACTTTGGGAATTTTGGCACAGGGTCACGCTTTGTCGATAGGGGATGATCTTATCTGCTGTGCCATGAATGACGATCGCGCGCGAACCGTTCGGAAAGCGGTCGGCAACGTCTAGGAAAACGGCTCCTTGTGCGATTAGAACCGACGGAATTCGAATTCGACTGTCCTGCATGAGATGAAGTAAAACGGCCGCGCCAAATGAAGAGGCAATGATGACTTTTGGATTCCTCTTCATAATCGCCGATCGCGCTTCTTGTGCGCACAAGGGAATGAGTTCTTTTATCTTTGGCTTCATTTGAACGACATCGTGTGTGTGATCGTCGAGTTGAATATGAGCGCTCATTTGGGGGCCTGAAGGGGTATTTTTGAGGTAATGTTGCGATACCCAGGCTCCTTTAGTCCCTTGAGGGGAGCCTTCGAGTCCATGCAGATATAAAACCGTCATTCATCTCTCCTGGTGATTGTGATAATGTACCCCAGCATTAGGAAACCTGCCTTCGAAATAAAAAAGAGCGTGCTGGAAACAATTGTTTTTGGAACCAGCTTCCATCAGCATAGTCGGAAAAGCGAACGGATCCCAGACCCAACGAAGCCCAAATCCCATCGATGGTAAGATCGAATCGACCAATGGCTTCGAGCAGAATCGGTCCACTTTCGGTTTGAATCTGGATCATGCTGGGAGATGCATCTCCCGGATGCCATCCGAGTTGTACCAGTGCTTCGCTACAAAGGCCAATCCGTACAGCGCAAAGAGCAATGTACCGTGCGATTAATCCGCCAGAACGGTCGACTTTGTGCGGATCTTTGCCCGACCAAGCACCCCCACCGATTGGAATGCTCGGTCCATATGCATCGACGACGAGCTTTTTACCCGACAAGCCATTGTCACCGTGAGGCCCCCCCACATCGAAATCACCTCCACCATTTACGCAAATACGATCCAAGTCGCTCAAACCAACGCTTTCACCGACTTCTCGTGCACAAGCGTACAATTGTGTCCGATTGACGTTTGGTCTATGCTGTAAACTGAGACTCATTTTTTCGACCTGTCTGTCCCGACACGTCAAAATAACCTTCGCGTCTGGTCCCAATGAATACTTTGTGCGAAGACGACGGATTCTTTGTGCTGCTTGATACGCTTTGCGATGTGCGAATGGTAAATGATTATCCTCTCGATGACCATTCGCGTATCCAATACAGATCGCTTGGTCGTCTGATATCGATCGAAGATGACGCAAAGGATCGTCGAGTTCCTCTAATCGGAGATCGAATTCAATCTTTATATCCTCGGGTGCAGGACTCCATTCTTTTCCATATCCGGCATCCCGAAAAGCATGGCGAACGAGTTGTGAGACCTCCGAATGCGTCATCGGTGGCGAGGTTGTGATACATCCCGTCACCAAAACTTTATATCGGTGCAGCGCGACTTCTACACCGACCAGAGATCGCGGATCTCTGGCGCAAGCGGCGTCGACCAGTAAGTCCGCGATGCGGTCGCAAATCTTGTCTGGGTGTCCAGGAAGGATAAATTCGGCGATGGTTTTCATTGTGCTTCTCCAAGGTAATGAAAGTGGTTGGTGATGTTTTGCACGTCGGCGGTGTAGCCGTTGGGTGTCAAAATGAACTGAATATTACAGCGCTGACAAGCTCGTAGGTGGTTTGCGGGAATCTCGCCTACATACCCATCGCTCAGGATTACAGCGCTCTTGGACTTCTTTCTTTCTATGTCTTCTGAAACAACGGCGATATCCGTTCCGTTGGTCGTTTGATATCGACCCTCTTGTAACTGTTTTATCGAGCAAGGGTTCAACGTGGTCGAGAAGAGCAAGATATTGGTCTTGAGCCAGTCTTTACAGGACAAAACCGCGGATATAACGTTTGATATGAAGGGTGTCATACTTCCAGACACGTCGAGATAAAGATCGATCTTTTGGATGCCGGCATCCATCGGGATGGTCGACGAGTATAGCAAGGGCGTACCTCCGGCCGCACTGTAGCACCAAGCTCTGCGATCTCTCGATGGCCAAGATTGCTGTATGGGTCGGTGACGCCTTCTTTGATCGGATAGAAATTGGTGCTCTCCGTTTTGCGCCGCTTTTCGAATAGCGCTTAGTATGGTTCTTTCCGGTTTATTTGTCTTTTGAATGGAGACTTGTTCTGTTTTGAGTATTTCATCCAAAGAGCGTCCAATTTTCGGATCCTTTGGCTGCGGCCACTCTTCTACAATCTCGCGGATGGCTGCAAACAGTTCCGGATTATCCGCATAGCTATATCCGCGCACATCTTCCCCGTGCTCACCCAATAAAAAGGGTGGGGCGATCATCTGAACAAGGGTTGAGTTGCTGATCAAACGCTGGAATACGTCTAAGAAGGTTGTCAAGTTGGTGTAGTACAGGTCGTGAATTAGATCTCGAATCGTCTGAGGGAGTACGTCGGGGTATTGAGGTGAGTAGGGGAACCCGATTGGTGGGCGCAATATAGCTTCGGGTAGGGAATCTGCGCGATACATCTTCATGAAAAAAGAACGGTATCGCGGTTCTTGTCTGGAGATCATAGCGTTAATGACTGCGTCAAACGCGATGTTGTGAAGAGGAGTGACCCGCTTAAAGAGTCGTGTGTGTCCCAGGAGTACATGGTGTAATTCATGAAGGATGAGAGCGGCCAAATCTTCATCTTTTTGACAATACTGCTGTACGAAATCGGGATTGATGAGTAGCCGTGGGGACGGCCCCAAGGGTACGGCCGCACTTTTGATGTCGGTGGTCTCATGAATATAGAGAAGGGATAGAAGACGCTCTAGACCATAGGGGATGAGAAGAT
>JAYYRF010000355.1:0-6799 GCA_036127535.1 Myxococcota bacterium
TTGGACCTTGGCTGAGCGTCGATCCAACCGTGAGGTTGAAGGTGGGGAAAGAGCCGGACTCAATGGTCGAGACGTAGTGCCGAGAATCATAGGAGCCTTGCGGATAATTGGGTCTCCACCAGCCGCAGACCTGACCGTAGATCGAGAGATGGTTGTCGATGTCCGTATGCCAAATGTAGGCGTTGTTGAATTGCACAAAGGCCATATCAGGGCCCCAACGGGAGTTGGTATCGTCCCACGAGTCGAGGGTGATGTAGTCCATCTCGACCCACAGTTCGCTGTGCGGGATGGAACGCGTGGAGATATCGTTTTCAAACGATCCCCCCGAGATGACACCATATCCGCCGAGAATCTCACCCCAAATCCCGCAGATGCTCGTGGTCTGCATTGTCCAACCCGTATCGGGGGGGCTCATGTCATCGGCGAATACCCGCGTCCATCCTCCTCCAAACGATCCCATATCGCACTCGGCTTCTTCGATTCCCGTATCAAAAGAGACGAAGTACAATCCATCGGGACTGGTGGGGTTCTCGGTGAGTATATCCAGACAGCTATCGGCGACACAGATGGCATCGCCGCCCAGCGCACCGGCATCGCTCGAGCCGTCGCAGTCATCATCCAAGCCGTTGCAGGTTTCGATGCTGCCCGGATGAATCGCACTGTCCGCGTCGTTGCAATCTCCCTCTTGTGAGAGGTAGCCCGTCGGTTGGAGGCAATTGTATGTGGTGTTGTCGGGATCTCCGTACCCGTCGCTATCCGCATCGGCATACCAAAGAGAGGTTGGCAAGGCCTCGTCGACGGAGCCGTCGCAATCGTCATCGATTTCGTTGCATATCTCGGTCGCTCCCGGGTTGGCACTGACGTTGTCGTCATCGCAGTCTCCGTCTTGGGAGATATACCCACTCGATGGGTTACAGGCCAATTCGAAAACGTGGCTCCCATAGCCATCTTCATCGAGATCTTCGTAAAAAATCTGCTGATCGATCGCGGCCTCGTCGACGACCATGTTGCAGTTGTCATCGATCGCGTTGCAGTATTCCGTTGCATAGGGATAGATCGCGGACTCGCCGTCGTTGCAGTCTTGGTTATTGGATGCGTATCCCGTTTGAATGCTGCAAAGCGTAGTTGGATGGTAGGGATCTCCATATCCATCCTCGTCCCCGTCGAGAAAGAAGATCGTGGCATCGACGGCATCGTTTTCGTCGAGGTCTCCGTCGCAGTCATCATCGACCCCGTTGCAATATTCCAATGCGATGGGACTGCTTTCAAAGCGGCTGTCGTCACAATCGTCGGCGTTGTTCGCGTAGCCGATGGGTTGTGTGCAAGAGGAAGCCGTGTTGGAATCGGAACCGAATCCATCGAGGTCGGCATCTACATACCAAAGGCTCGCTCCTTCGGCGTTGTCGTCACTGGTTCCGTTGCAGTCGTTGTCGATAAAATCACAGATTTCCGTAGCGCCGGGATGGGTTTCGGCGTTGTTGTCGTCGCAGTCTAGGGCATTCTCTACGTATCCGACGGGCGCGGTACAAGAAGAGGTTGGTTGGGCGATGTCGCCGTACCCGTCTCCGTCTGCGTCAAGGTACCATTGCAAGGTGCCGTTTTCATCGACGGCTTCGTTACAGTTGTTATCGATGCCATCGCAAATTTCAGATGCGCCCGGGAAGATGGCGTCGTCGGAATCGTCGCAGTCTTCTCCGCGCTCGATGAAGCCTTCCGGTGCCGTACAGGCCTGAACGAGTACGTCGTTATCACCGTATCCGTCTCCATCTTCGTCCTTATGCCACAAAGAACCCAACTCCTCGTCGGTGTTTCCATCGCAGTTGTTATCTCTTTCGTCGCAGATTTCAGCCGCGCCCGGGAAGATGGATTCGTCGGAATCGTCGCAGTCGTTTCCGCTCAGTACGTGTCCGACCGGTGCTTCGCACGCGAGTTCCTCTCGCTGTGAATCGCCGTATCCATCGCCATCTTCATCGATATAAAAACGGGTGAGAACATCTTCGTCGATGTTTCCGTCGCAGTTGTTGTCTCGTTCGTCACAGACTTCCACGGCACCCGGGTTGATCTCCGGCGCGGCATCGTCGCAGTCTTCCGACGCCAAATAGCCATCGAGATCGGCATCAACATCCTCGGTTGTCTCGACAT
Source organism: Myxococcota bacterium (assembly GCA_036127535.1). GTDB lineage: Bacteria > Myxococcota_A > UBA796 > UBA796 > UBA796. The sequence continues at coordinate 2,143 of JAYYRF010000355.1, forward strand.
CCTCTTCCAAAAAGAGATTTTCTTTTTGCATGGGGGCACATGAAACCCCAAAGAGAAGAATACAAAATCGCATCTTTCCCCCAACAATGTGATCATAACACATTCAATGTTGCCCATCGTATACAATCGATGAGAACGGATCAACCAACAACAAATATGATTCTTCTTCCCGTATATTTTGAATTTTTACCCGTCTACAGTCGTTCGAACCGTCCCTTTTTAGGATAAGCGCACAAAAACGTCATCTCCGCCGGATGACTCCGGCTCGAAGAGGAGTCTTTTGACCGTCTCGATGCTCGTTACATCTTCTTTTGAACGCCCGCGGGGTCAAGCAGCTTCACATATATCGGGCATAACCGGGTTCCGGTATACCCTTAGATGGTCATAGACCTCTATTTCTGACACGTTTTCGATCGAAGAATTGGTTGATTGGTTATACTAGAAAGGACGTTTTGCGTCGAAGTACGACTTCTATTCACGGTTTGCACGATGAAACACGAACGGCTTGAAACGCTTCTGCGAGAGTATCTTCAGCACCAAGACTCTACGCAGATTCATGATTTTTTTGACGCGATTCACCGTTCGGAGACGGTAAAGGAGAAACCTCAACCGACCCTGGTTCAAAAAGCGGAGATGAAACTGTCGACATTGGTATCGAACGTTTCCCCGGAGAGCGACGCAGAGGAGCAAAAGTCGGCAAAAGTCGATCAAGCGTCGATGAGCACCGGTAGATTTGGCGAATACGAGGCCACCAAACAGCTGGGCCGGGGCGGAATGGGGGAGGTTTGGCAAGTCAAAGATCATACGCTTCATCGTTTGGTTGCTTTGAAGGTGATGCACACCAAATTGGTCTCTGATCCGTCGGCCAAGGAGTCGTTTGAAGCGGAAGCGCAAATCAGCGCCCAGCTCCAGCATCCCGGGATTGTACCGCTCTACGACTTTGGTGCGCTGCCCGGCGGAGATCTGTATTTCACAATGAAAGAGGTCGAAGGGCAAAGTTTAGAAACGGTCATCCAAATGCTGCACGCAGTCGATCACGAGAACATTTGGAACGTTCGCCAAGACGGTTGGAGTATACGTCGTTTGATTGAGGTCTTTTATGCCGTGTGTAAAACCATGGCCTACGTTCACAGCAAAGGGGTGGTACACTGCGATCTCAAACCATCGAATATTTTACTGGGAGATTATGGCGAGGTATACGTCGTGGATTGGGGGATTGCGAAACGTCTCTGTTCAAACCGAGACGATTCATTTGTGTACACAGATCTAGATGACACACCCTTTGAACAGGACGGTTTCATCGTGGGAACACCGGTGTATATGTCTCCGGAACAGGCTTGGGGAGACGTGGAAAACATTGGGATACGCTCCGATGTCTATGCTTTGGGAGTGATTCTCTATGAGATCCTGACGGGCGAAGTCGCGTACCAAGGTTCCCCCGAAGAGATCGTTCAATTCAAACGAAGTGGGGTAACACCATTCAACAAAGAGGATTGGATCCGCTCTAAACAGGTTCCTGTATTGGGTTCCGAGGAAGCGACGCTCCATATTCCGCAAGGAGAAACCGCGGCGTTTCCCGCTCCATCGACATTCGAAGGCCCACCCAGTATCGATCGTGCCGAGAAGGAGGTCTCCTCGTCCCGACCGAATGTGCCTTTGGCGTTGTTGTCCATCTGTGAAAAGGCGATGCAATACGATCTTCATCAGCGTTACCCCGACACGAGTCTTTTGGCACAAGATATTCAAAGTTGGTTGGATGGCGTACAGCGCAAAGAAAAAGCCCGCGATATTCTTCAGCGCTGCGCTGCGATGGAAGAGCGATGTCGCGTATTGCTTTCGGAAGCGCAACGCGCCTGGGATTTGGCGGACGAGCAAATTTCCGCAAAGCGAGAAGATGCACACGAGGGGTGGGCGTCTTGGTTACATGCACAAGAAAAGCTGATGCGAGCGGAAGAGCAAGAACAAGATGCGCACCAACTGCTACAAGGCGCGCTGATCTATGCGCCGGAGATGCTGGAAATTCATCGCAGACTGCTCGCGCTGGAATACAAGGACTTTACCCAAAATCTTCTCTATGCCGATGATCGGACTTTGAAGAAATGGAGAAGAAAGGTCGATATTTACTTGGAAAATATCCCCGCTTCAGAAGCCGCCGACTGGCGCAATAAGATACAGGCGACCGTAGACCTGTTGCCCCTGCTTCGCAAAAGAGCGGGACAATTTACCGGCCGGAATGCGCAAAAAAGAGAGATGCTCTCTTCGTTGCCGGCAACGAGCCTGCTAACGCTGACGGGTACGGCGGGCGTCGGAAAAACCCATCTCGCGATGGAAGTCGGCTTGCAGTGGAGAGAGAAGACCGGTGCAAAAATTCTTTTCTGTGATTGTAAGAATGTTCAAGATGAATGGTCGATGGCGCAGGTTGTGGCCAAGGATCTGCATTTGATATTATCCTCCAACGAAGGCTGGAATCCGATTGTAGAAGAATTAAAGAGATGCGGTCCCGTTTTGATAATTGTCGATCATGCAGAACACTTTGGATCCGTATTGAAGCTTGTTCTGTCGATGTTGTTCGAGCGCGTTCCGGAATTAAAGGTCGTACTTTCCAGTCGTCGACGTTTGGGTATGTCACAAGAGTTGGTGTACACGATTCAACCGATGTCTTTGCTGGAGGGGGTTGAACTGTTTGTATCGATGGCCCAAAAAATTCAACCCGATTTTCAATTCTCCACCGACAACCGGGACATGATTTGTCAAATCGTAGACAAGCTGGATGGGCTACCGCTGGCAATTGCACTTGCCGCCGCTCGTATATCCATCCTTCCGCTGGCGGACATCGTCGCGAGATTGTCTGAGCGCATGAATCTTCTGCAAGACTCGCTTCGCTCTTCGAAACAGCGGGGACTCCAAGATACCCTCGATTGGTCTTGGAGTTTGCTCTCTGATACAGAGCAATCTGCATTTCTGCAATGCAGTATTTTCCAGGGGGGATTTACATTGGCGGCCGCTGAAGAAGTGGTTTCTTTTTCCTCTCATGGCGGGTCTGTGAGCGTATTGGATGTTCTAGAGGCTTTGTGTGACGATCATCTGCTCTTCAAGGAAAAAAACGATGGTGGTTTTCGATATCAAATGCTCTCTTCTATGCAGGCTTTTGCCCATCAAAAGATGAATGAGGGACGATGGCTCAGAGCCTTGAGGGTTCGGCACGCGCGATATTATGGACGCCTGTACAGAAGAGTTGTTGATACGTCTTCGTTTTGGTCGCTTTTGGAGCCCGAACTCGATAATTTTGGTGTTGGAATTCGATATGGAACACCGTCGACGGCACTCGATTGCTGTTTGGCCGCGATCCGATATTTCCGCTCAAAGGGGCCGTTGATACGGGCGCTCGATCATGCAGAGCAATATTTGGCGAGGGAAGATGTCGTAGGGGATCTTCGCATTCAAATACAGGTTTGTCAGAGTCGGTTGTGGAGAATATCCGGCAATTTTCAGCAGGCTCGAGAACAACAAGAACACCTTTGCCAATCGGTTTTGGGGCTATCCTTGTGGAGTGACCAAAGAGATGCAACGATAGGATTCTCGAACGAGAAAACGCGCGCCGCTTCAAAACAAACGATCGCCGATGCCCTGCTGGAGATGGGACTCATTGAAGAATCCGGTGCTCGGTACGATGCCGCTTTGTATTATTTGGGTCAAGCAAAGATGATATGTGAGCAAGAAGAGCTTCATGTCGGCCTGATTCAAACGTTGAATGCAACGGGTTTGATCTACCGAACGCAAGGTAAGTCCCAAGAGGCTTTGCAGTGGATCGAAAAATCGATTCGGATCGCTGACCAGCACGGGGGGATGTATCGACAGGGAACGGCGTACCAAGCCCAAGGAAATGTGTACACCAGTTTGGGTATGTACAAAAAAGGCTTGCAAGCATTGGAGAGAGCCCGCCAACTGTATGAAGAATCCGGTGTTGTCTTGGATTTGTCCCGTATCATCGGTGGAATCGGTTTGGCTCAAAATCACTTGGGAGACTACGGCAACGCACGTCGTTCCTTCGAAGAGTCCATCGCAAAATCCAAACGGATTGGAAACAAGAGGTTGGAAGCTGTCATGCTCGGTAATCTGGGTCTCGTTCATTACCACTTGGGAGACTATCAAACTGCTTTACACTGTTATTCCCAGTCCGTTCAGATGAACGAAAGCATTGGAAATAAGAAAAGCGCGGGTATTTTCGGTGGAAATATGGGGCTGATTTACGCCGATACGGGACAATATAGCCAAGCGATGACGTGCTATGAGTATGCGCTTCGCATCAGCCAAGACATTGGAAACAAGGAAAGTGAAGCGTATATTCGAGCGGTGATCGGAAAAGTGCAGATGTTTCTCGGACAATATGAGTCTGCGCGCACCTACTACCGCCAAGCGATTGCCATCAACCGAGAGATTGGTCGAAAACTCCATGAGGGTTATTCCATCGGAGCATTGGGTATCATCGCGCTTCAACTCGGTGAAGATGCGGAGGCATATGCATTATACGGTCGAGCAGTCCGTATCGGGGAAGAGACGGAGAATCCTCATCTGATCGGTTTATTTTCGGGATACATCGGGGAGTATTGGTATCGGCAAGGTGATCCCTCAAAGGCCCAAACATTTTTGAACCTTG
>JAYYRF010000356.1:0-4557 GCA_036127535.1 Myxococcota bacterium
ACGACCGAGAATATGATCGATTTTAATGGGAGCCATTATTTCTTCGTTGACGACCAACTCGTCGATATCGATAGCACATACTTCGCGGTTTACAAAGGGAGTAATCCGGTGGGAACCTTGTTTGCCAAAGCCAACGAAACCGGTCAATGGAGCCAAGGAGGCAAATCTTTTTTCATTCGTAACGGGCTCTACACAACCGATGTTGGATGGGTTGGTTACTACAACGCAAGTACCCAAGTCTCGATTACATCAGCCTCTATCGCGACCTTCGAACACCGCGAAAACGGTTCGAGTGATGAGCACAGAATTTACTACAATGGCGTAATGGAACTCGACGCAACCTGGAATTATACCGCACATCCCGAGAGCAATCTCTCCAATGGAGGCATCTTTAAAATCGGATACACGAGTACGGACTTTCCACAAACACATGGGCTCTACGGAAAAATAGGCGAGATGATTAAAATCGATCAAACGATCAGCGATACACATCGTGCGATGATTCACGCCTATCTCGCCTCTCGATGGGGTATTTCTACAGAGGTAGACAGCGACAACGATGGAATTAACGATGCAAGCGATGGTAACCCCATCGATGCCAGCAGCAACCAAGACGCTACAAGCGCGGCAGTTAAGTACATGTTTGACCAATTTTCCGCACGTCTCATTTGAAACAAAAGAGAACGGTTAACCGGCGTCTATTTTGGATGTGATGCGCTTCACGCGACTTGCGATGGCCGATTCCTTCTCGATTTGAAGCTATTGGGAACGCAATAACCGCTTCTGAGGCAAGACCTGACGGATTTTCTCATCGAGTTGCGTACTGCTAAATGGCTTGAGCAAGACTTCCTCGTTATCGGGCTGATCGTCTGAGAAACCAGAAAAGCCGGTAATATACAGAACCGGAAGTTGCGGATAATAAGCGCGTGCTTCTTTGACAAGGGTATATCCGGATTCGTTCTTTAAGCGGATGTCAGAAAGCAACAAGAGTGGATGCTCTTTCTGTAAAATATCCATTGCTTCTGCAATGCTGCCCGCTTGTTGTACTTCGTAGCCCAACATATCGAGTTGCATTGCAACGGCGTATCGAACGTCTGGTTCGTCATCGACCAACAAAACCATCTCACTGCCACCCCGTTTTTCTTGACTGGGGATTTTGGGTGCTTCCGTGTGAAACGGTAAGGCGATTGTAACCGTGGTTCCGCCATTCAATTCAGAGGAGATGTCCAAAACGCCCTTCGTCTGGGCAATGATACCGTGCACGATCGCCAGTCCCAACCCACCACCGCGATGCGCCTCTTTCTTGGAAAAGAAAGGCTCAAACGCGCGGTTTAATTCTTCTTGGGACATTCCTATCCCATTATCTTTTACAACGATTTGCAAATGCGTCGCCCACTCAGGGGTCGTAGCGCAAAAACCACCTTCTACACTTTTGACGTGAGAAAGCACGATATGGATTTGTCCTCCTTCTCGTATGGCATCCTTGGCGTTTGTAATTAGATTCAAAAGGATCTGTTCAATTTGCCCCGAAGTGGTTTTAATGTATCGCTTGCTGTTTCGGACCTTCTCAAACGTGAGTTCAATTTTGTCGCTCACGGTGAACTCCAATATGGGAATGAAGTTTTCAATGGCCACATACGGGTCGATCAAGACCCTCGGAGAGCTCACACCACGGCAGAATGTAAGCAATTTGTTCGTAAGCTCTGCCGATATTTGGGTAGCGTTTTGCATGCGCGTTAGAGGACGCTGGAGTTCTACGGGGAAACGCTTGTGATTTTCAAAAATATCCGCGGTTCCGGAAATCACCATCAGGGTATTGTTGAAATCGTGTGCGATTTCACCCGCCATTCGAACCAAAGAGTCCAGCCGTTCTTCTTGCTGTATGCGTGCAGCCAACCGTGCCCGCTCTTCCAAAGCATCTTCTCGCATATACCGAATTTGGAGGATTTGAGCGATTTCTCGTAAAAAGTTAATGTAATTGGACGACAAGGGTTCGGTGCTGTTGCTCATCGCAATCACACTTCCGTTGAACTGCGTGCTGTAAATCGGCACGGAGACCACCTGAATACCACGTTCCTCCTGTACAAAGTGCCGCAGAGCCGGATCCAGTTCTTCTACGCTGTGAATTTCTTGCTGCCCGTTGGCCGGCCAACACGTCGGTTCGAGCTCGACAACCCTTTCGATCTTCCTGCAGTGTTCCAAAAGGGTCGTATTTCCTTTGCGAACCAAACCAACCAAGAGATGCTCATCTCCCGCCAGGGACGCGAAACAGTGCTCCAACACTTTTTCGGTTTTATCCACAGACATCGCTAGGCGACCAATTTCGATTACGCGATTCTGTAGCATATGCGCTCGTTCCAGTTCGCTTTGCTGACGACGAAGGGTTTCATGCGCAACCTGAAGCTCGTCTAAACTGTCTTCTGTTTTCTTTCGCGCATCTTGGTTGTAGATGTCCAAGGCGACAACATAGGCCCCCCAACACGGTACAGAAGAGCCGACGAACGCGAGATAGATGAGTTCGGGTACTGCAACAAAGTCTTTTGGGATATAAACGTATCCGAACAGAAGCCAAATCACGACGATGCTGGAGGTAATCGCGGCTTCTCGCTTTCCACCAAGACCACCCGCGGTGATTACGGATGCGAGCAGCAAGATACCGGTCGGTCCACCAATGGTATGTAAAACCAAGTGGCAAAAAATACCGCCGACCAGTAAGCCACCGGTACTCAGCGAAATCGATAGCATCTTGTAGCCGCGTTTCCACAACCAATAACCGAAGGAGGATCCCATCATGGACATAAACAAAACGATGTATCCACGCGGATCCGTTGGCTCGGACTGGAAGAGAAGCACCATAATCAAAATCACGAGGCAAACACCAAACTGGGTGCCAAACGAAGCCTTGGCGATGAGATCTTTGTTGTTGAGAGATTTGGACATATCGATGGCGTAGAATCGAATAAGAATATTTTTTAAATGGTTTACAAGCATATTAACAGCCTTGGTTACCTTTCAACATTAAGAAACCGAATCTTGGTCACAAAAGACTTTAAAATCCGCATAAATGGGTAGGCGGACTTCTACCCGATTCCTTTGCCTCGATGGCGATCCCATCCACAGCGAGCATGGGAAATTGGCTTGAATAGAAAGTCAAATATGCTAAGAAGTATCTTTATTAATAGAAAGGTCTGTTCATAAAAATAAGCATACATTATGTTACTACACATCAGCTGAGAAATACTCCTACTTCGTCTAAATTATGAAATCCAACACTTCTTACCATCACGATCAATCAATGCCCAAAGCTTCATTTGTTGATTTTGGTATTTTCTCTGCACATCCAACTGTACTGGACCCAGTACAGCGTAGAATTGCATCGTTGATGGCCATGTTTCATCTGCTTAGCATCCCCATTGCACCAGCAGCGCTGTATGTGACCAACTATACCCGACAAGGTCAGGTACCCATGAACGCGAAGTGGGTCGTTATTATCATTATCTGTGCCATTTTTAATTACACGCTAGCCCGCTCAAGGTGGTACCAAATTGCTTTTTATGCACAGGTGATTGCGGCCTTTTGCGTATGTTACTGGACGGCTCTGCACGTACCCGCACGACAATCGCTGCACTTTCTTGTTGTTTTACTCCCCACTTTGATGGCGGCACATCTAATGAGCAACCGAGAATTGATCATCGTGAGTGTTGCGTCAATGATCGGTCTCAGTGTACTTTACCTGCAGATACCCCAAGAAGCACAGCGATTGCTTCTCGGAAGCTCTTTTAGCTTAATCCCCCTTCTCATGCTCATTCTCTTGATTCGTCACCACCACAGTTGGGTCGAACGGGTACGGAGGCAAAAACTCGCATCGGAGTACGCTCGTTTTCAATCACTCATGGAAGCGGCATATGATACAACATTAACACTGGAAAATGGTGTGATCTCGCAATTAGACCGCGGTGCGATTATGCTCTTTGAGCGACCGTATCAACACTTGAAAGGCATGTCGATCAACGAGTTGCTCACGATTGCGGATCTCTATTCACCCAATTTTGGAGAAACCGCGATTATGCGACCCAATGGTAAAATCGGATATGCCCTGTTTGCCGTTGAACCCCTCTCCGAAAAAGAAACCTTCATCGCATTGCGCGATGTTACCAAAGAACGACTCGAAACGGCACACCAACTGCAACTGGATCGAATGACGCAAACCGCCACCCTCGCGTCGGGGATTGCACACGAGTTCAATACCCCGCTGATGGTGGTCATGAATCAACTTCGAAAATTACAACACCAACTCGCGGATCAAAAGCAAGAGCTCGTCCTTCTCAACTCGGCACAAGAAGGCCTCCAACAGCTTACTGAGATCATCAAGGATCTCAAATGGTTCATTCAGCCCGCCACGACATACTGTGAATCGCCCGGAAAAGTCATCGAAAATACGGTCCGCTTGGCAAGCCATCGAATTCGACACCAAAGTGAAATCATCATCGAACACCCCGAAGAGAAAACTTTGGAAATTTCAGACAACCAACTGAGTCAACTTCTTCTGAACTTGCT
>JAYYRF010000357.1:0-9149 GCA_036127535.1 Myxococcota bacterium
AGATTACGTTGGTCAGAAAAAAGAGTGTATCAGCAAGATGTCGTTCGGCGATGGCAGCGTTTCCGCAAATCCACCCCGCTCAAAGAAGCCTGTCTCGAACGCCCAAAAACGGAATTGCTGACCTTTTCGTTTTTGGGTACCCGTTGTGCGAAAGAGACGCTTAGAGATAATCTTTGGGTGGTTTTCCCTCGACATACACCCTTTGGTGTTGTTTGGACGCTATTGGGATTGTTCAGTTTGTTGCTTCCATGGGGGAAACGGCAGTGGGATTCGGTTGTGTTTGTCGTTGGATTGACGGTTCCGGCGTCTATTTGGCTCTCTTGGACCCACTTTCCGGATCGATATATGCTGTTATATGCCGGTCCTTTGACGGCGATGGGGCCCTTATCTATCTTTCGTTTGATCGAAGCCGTGGGAAAAACGGAGACGCTTGCGACGAAGATTCAAACGGGAGGTTTTTTGGGCGCTCTTTTCTTGGTCTACACGTGGGAGATGGATTATTGCAATCGTTTTGCGACAACGGCTCTGCAGCAGAATCAGAAAGAAGCCCAAAAAAGAGAATTGGTTCGGGTTCTCTCTATGCATCGATCTCCGGAGGAGCCCTTTGTAGACTGCACCGATTCGGGGGTAGAGGCAGCGTTTCTGCCGGCTCTGTATCATACCCGAGAAGAGAGAAGAACGAGATGCTCTCAGATAAGCAAAAAAGCCGATTCCGGCTGGTTTTGGATAGAGTCTCGTACAATTGAAATCGAGGACGACCAAAATTGGGAGAAGTTTTGGGCGTCGGATCGCCAGGAATTGTGGCTTAAGCGCTAGTTTGGTCTGCGCGATGCTTTACAGGGAGTATGACCACCAAAATCTTCATGGGGCCAAAACCACCAATATTGGCTCTCTTCTTTCGTAGATGGTAGGGAATATTCTGTTAGCAGATCCAGCCACGACGTTTGGTTCCCGTCAATTCGATTCACCCGCGGGATTTTCTTCGGAAGAGCCAGTGTAATACCCGCGCGTTGGAGTTCTGTGACGAGGCGTTTGGCGCAGTTTTTGGCGTCTTCTTTACAGCACTTCTTCGGATTCAAAACGACGTGCTCTGTTCCGTGCAGCGTTGCATAAGCCATCAGAGCTCTCTCTCGTGCATCTCGCAGAGGAAGAGTGGCCAATGGTATACCTTGCTTGGTTTTTTTGACCAATTCGGCGGCACCGTAGAGGCTGACATCGCGTAGTACGCGGTCTGGTACCGGCATGTATTGTTCTTTCCAGTAAGAGGGTGCTTCCGGAAGTTTGCTTCTTTCCGTACCCATTAATTGGGTTCTCGTATCAGACCAAGCTTGTATATAAGACCAAGTGTCCACACAAAATCCAAGCACCAATAGAGGAAATAACAGATTTTGAATTGGAAGGTTTCGAAGGTTGTAGGCCAAGGACGCAAAGAGAAGCAGTGCCGCCGGCGCGATAAAGCGTGGGCGTACACGGTGTTCTAAAAAGAACGCGGTTGTCGTGAGGATAAGGATGGCTGTGAAGGCGATTAGGATCTTTCGAAGTCTTTGTTTCGGGAACAAAGAGAGCAATAGGGTAAGGGGAATCAATTGTTCGAGTTTTGTTTCGCCCATACGATACAGAGTCATATCGCGGATGTATTCCCAGCCCTCCCAAAACCATATTGGTGAACGGGACTGAAGAAGCGAGATGCGTTCATTTTGTGCCGGAAACCATGCATAGCTCCAGTATGCGCTGTATAGAAGCAAAGGACCGCACACAAACCAGCGCCAATCGTATCTCTTTATGACCATCGGAAAGAGTACAACAATCGGCATAAGCGGAAGGGCGAATTCTTTGATCGAGGCCGCGTAGACCAGCATACTGCAACCGATCATGGCAAGCGGTAGTCGGACGAGGCTCGTCTTTCCATGGAGACCATAAAAAAAGAGTCCAATCCCCAAAAAAGATAGAGAAACACAGAGCGTGTCATTACCGCACAAAAGTCCAAAGATTTGCATGGGAGACCAAACAGCCATGAGTGTACCGCAGTAAAATCCTGCTTCTCTACCGGCCAAAGATCGTCCGAGTAGGGAGGCGCCGATGATCGCCGTCATCCCTTGTATCGTAGACAAAATGGCTTGGAGGTTCAAAAGTGAGAGCGGTATCCACGCTGAAAGATGGAAATATAGCAGGGCAGAAGGGTCGGATTTGGGTGTTCCGCTCGCGGCGAGGTAGAGACTCCAAACGCCCGCGGCGCCGGGTAGATCGGACAGATCGAGATGAAGATACCAAATCGTTTGCAGCAAAAGATAAATGGCTGCCGGGATTAAGAACCACCAGCAGGGAACGTTTCGTATACGCCAGATGCAGTGTGCAAAGATGGAATCCTCACGGCCTACAAGTAGATATTCGGCATTTTTTCTTTGAGCTTCGAAAAGAGGGATGGTTCCTCGAGAACCGGACCATATTCTTGGAACAGTTTCCCCCATTCGGTCTCATCCAACCATTTCTGTACGACCTTTTTGCCCTTGGTCGGGTACCAAACGTAGTCGTGATAAAAGAAACTTCCCATGATAAACGCATTGACCATCGGGGTTTGAAACATGAGTTTAGCGAGGGGTTTAAACGGGCCAAACCAAAAGAGGTCGCCGACCTTGGATGCAGCGTTATCACCAACGACAAAGTTCCAATTGGTATTGCGAACGTCGCTGTTGTCCAAGTCTCCCACGATTTCGATCTCATCGATGCGACCTTTGCCGAGTCCCCCTTCGTGACCGAGTCGAATGCAGGGGATCGTCATGGGGTCGAAGCCGATGAGTTTGGCAGCCACAGCGTCGATCGCCACTTGATCCGCGCTCGCAATCAGAAGATTTTTGACGACGGGTGTCATGGTTCGAGGACCAGGACCCGATCCAGCCGTCGTACAATCTGCGACGGCAATGGTACCCGCTTGTATTTCGGTTTGGATGCGCAGTAAGTCGACGAGTGTCTCGTGGATTTGCGAGTGACAGTAGTGTCGAGATTTATCGAGAAGGGCGCCAAAGGCATTTTTCATGGCACAGGTGTAGTCGGTGTAAATGTGGGTTTTGACGGTCGGTAAGTGTACGACATTCTTATCGAAGAAATAGTCAGGTATGCGAATACCGTTGGGAAATATTTTATCGAGAACGAGCATTTCCCCTTTGGGTTCGTAGGTCACCCAGCGCATATCGGCCGGATTGAAATTATATTTTATGGGCAGCCCATATTTTTCGTGAACGTGGGTGAAATTGTTCAGTTCTTCTCCTTTTTTTGCCTTTGTGACAACGGTTCGATTTTCGACGACCACAAGGTCTCGGTAGTCATCCGCCTGTAGCTTTTGGGTTACCCCCTCGATTTGCCACGGCGTTGAATTGGCTGATGGATAGAGAAGATGCCAAGAAATATTATTTTTGAGAATGGTGGTCTTGTCTTTTTTCAGTATGGACTGATACTGGATTAGATCGAGCAAACGCGCATGATCTTCCAAAACGGTGTTGGGTGAAGTTCGTACGATAGCGACAGTAGATTTCTCAGACATGGGGACTCCGTTTGAAGATTGCTCACTTTTATCCTGATATGGAAATATTGTATAGTTTTTCGTTCTTTTATGATGAATTAGAGACCCATTTTACAACGAAACGTTTTGATGCTGGCACAAGGACATGGAACACAAAGAGCACAGCGCGATGTAAAATTTTATTTTTTTGTACGGAATGTGGCGACCTTCTCAGGGGATTGGGGCTTCGCTTAACGTTGAAAATGTCAAAAAGAATTAACATTTCACAAAGACTTCATTAAAGGTCGCTGCAAAAAGGTCGACTGTACAATTACCCCTATTCCTTTTCCGACTATGTTTGCCTCTCTTTTATTTTTGATCTCTCTCTTCTTTCAGACCGCAAAGGCGGACGTGCATCGCATTGCGGTGCTGGACTTCGAGGGTTCAGGGATCGACAACCGTGTGTTGTTGTCGCTGAGCGATCACACACGCATTGCGGCTCTCGACATTCTACCGCATTATAAGTTCGACATTATCACGCGTGAGAACATGCTTCTTTTACTGGAAGATATGGGTAAAGACAAGACGTGTTTACTCGGAGAATGCGAAGTCGAAATCGCGCGTAAGATCGGCGCAGACTTTGTTGTTTCCGGCGATCTCCTCTCTTTGCAAGGCGAGTATGCTTTGATGCTGAAGGTACACGATACACGCACTGCAAAATTGCTCGCTGGTGGTTCCATTCGCTCCGTAGACTTGTGGTCTTTAATCGAGGGTACGGGAACACACAGTAAGGATATTCTCAAGAGGGCTTTGCTTTTGGATACCTCTCTTCTGCTGGATATCGGTCATCTACAAGGAGAAGGGTACTGGAAAAAACACGACGACGGCGATAAAAAAATTAATGCGGTTGCCGACGAAGATGCGGCACCGAAGAAAGACGCTGTGGATCCCGATTCGATGTCCTATTTGAGCGTGCAGTCTCAAATTGTAGGTCTACCTTTATACTTGGACGGGAAGCGTATTGGAAAAACGCCGCTCCTCGGCAAAGCCGTCGAGTCGGGTCTACATGAATTATCCTTGGATGATAAATGTTACAAGGCTCCGGACTATGTATTTTTAGCCAAGCCTGACCAAAAAGAGCAAATCTTTAATTATCCCGCACAAGAGAGACTCGCGGGCATCGACGTAGGGCTCATCGACCAAAATGGTAATTCCCTGCGAGCAAACATTTATGTCGATGGAAATTACTATGGGCACACTCCTTCAACGATCATTGCACCGTTGTGCTCTAAAAATATCCATTTGGAGTACAACGGACGACTAATTCAACGCCCTTTAGAACTTCGAGAAGAGAATGTCACGTCTATATTTTTGAGTATAGAAGCTGAGAAGTACATCACCAACAAGGACTACAGTGCCGTATTCATTCACGCGGGAAGCTTTTCCATGGGATGTTCCATTGCAGAACGTGATAACTGCTCATCTGACGAGTTCTTTTCTCAAAAAGTGGAGATTACGACCCCATTCTACATGATGCAGACCGAAGTGACCCAGTCGCTTTATCAGCGTGTGATGAAAAAGAATCCGAGTCACTTTCAAGATTGCGGTGGAAAGTGCCCCGTTGAGCGCATCTCTTGGTATGATGCTGTGATTTTCAGCAATGCGTTGAGTGAATCCGAGGGTTTGGACGCATGTTACTCGATTTTGGGAGAAAAGATTATTTGGAACCGAGATTGTAACGGTTGGCGTTTACCAACGGAGGCAGAGTGGGAATATGCGGCAAAGGGGGGAAAAAACGAACGGTATGCGGGTTCTGCTTCGCTAGACGAGGTCGCTTGGTATAATGGTAACAGCAATCGAAAAACGCATCCCGTCTGCGAAAAGAAGCGAAATGGATTTGGTTTGTGCGATATTAATGGAAATGTGTTTGAATGGGTTTGGGATAATTACGCAGAAGATTACTACGGATCGGAAAACAAAGATCCAAGCGGCCCTGAAACGGGCTCACAGCGCGTGAACCGCGGCGGAAGCTGGCTGTCTGACGTAGACTATTCTTACACGTCCAACCGCTACCATTTCTCACCGAATTACCGTTTTCACACCTTTGGATTTCGTTTGGTGCGGAGTCAAAAGATGAAGATTGCCGCTTTACCTTAGGATTTAAAAAGACGGTTTGCGAAGGCTGCGGTATAGCGATTTTAATTGCGAGAGCAGCTCTTCGATCGGTTGTAGATCTCCGCCAGATTGTAATATCTCTTGGGCTTCCTTTGCGAGAGTGTCCGGATTTTGTGTTTGCTCCGGGTGCAAGAGTGAGAGTAGGCTGCCCATTTCGGTCAGAATCGGCAATAGCTCTTTGATTTTCTTCTTATGCTCAAAGGAGGTTTGAGAATGCTCGTAAATTTCCGTCCATAGCAAATGGCTTTGCCACTGTAAAACACGAACAACATCATGACTCGTCCAGCGTTCCAATTTCTCGACTCCGTTGGAGTCTATATAGGTCTCTTCACGTGTCGTGAGATAGGCACTGGGAATCTCAATCGCTTTAAAGTAGAGGGGTTTGTGCAGTGCGATTCCTTCGTTCCAGCCTTGGCGACCCCCTCCCTCTTTGGAGCACCAAGCGAGCGAAAAGTATAGGTTTGGCCAGTTTTCTGAGGCTGTGGCGATGGCTTTGGACGGTGGAGAGAGCCAAGTAGAAAAAGTCCAATGCGCCTGCTCCGTCGTCTCATCAATCGACGTAAAATCTGCTTGCGAGCATTGTTGGGCATCCTTGTTGGTGCCCCACAGACCATTTTGGATCTCTTTTCCCAAGAAGTGAAAACTCCAATTCAATGCCTCTTCCGGAATGGGTGCGAGTTGGTACAACGACAAGTGTTGGCGTGGTGGGGATGGGTCTCGCTCTCTCCGCCGCACCTTTTTTCGGACTTGGGAAGCCCACTGCTCAAAATTCTCTCGTCTTTGTCGCTCGTCTTCCAGATTGGCAAGATGAAACGGGATAAACTCTAAAAACTCTCCGTTTAAGGACTCTCCGTACAAAAAATGCACCTCTTGGGGGACGTATTTTTCTTTGATTTGATTTCGTTGGTGTTGGATGGTCTGATCTGCGGAAGCCCAATCGGGATTTTTCTCCATTTCTTCGACGACTTTGAGTAGATCCCGATCGAAGGTAACGTATCCCTTCGGGAGGCATCCCTTTGCTTCCTGTGCGAATCGTTGGACCTCTTCCGGTGTGCCTCTGACGGAAAGTTGATTGTATACCCAAGATGACATAGGTTTTTTGACGCTGATAAGGGTGAATCTTTCGTATATGATGTAAAAGTCAGAGGGCTATCTCTTGAGCCAAAGAAGGTCTATGCAAGCCTCAAACAGGCCGTCGCAAAGAGTGGGCAAAGAGTGATTTTCAGCATTTTGAATCAGGTGGGCATTCGGAGAAGACTGCGCGAGTACTTGGCTGCCCAGAATCGGTACCACCCGATCGGCTGTTCCATGTACCAAAATAGCGGGTACATCTTTCGGAAGATGGTTTGCAATGTTGTACATGTATCCGGCCTGTGCCAGGAAGAGGGAAGGGCCACGCCACAGACCATCGGTAATCAATTGCAGTAAGATACCTCCTCCAAATGACGAGCCGATCACAATATCGGGCTCAAATTCTTGCAGGTTTTTTTGAGCGATTTCGTAGCATCGCGGGAAGACGGCGTCCTTGGAGCCTTTGTTCGATGGGTAAGAGGGTACCCTTGTGACGTACTTGGGATTCTTTTTTAGGTGCGTGGCTTTTCGACCGTTTGGAGAGCCTTCTTTGCCATGAAAAAGTAGAAGTTTTGGTTTCATGAGCATTCCTTATTCGCTTAATTCTGACCACGGAGGGAAAAAGGCAGCCATACGATCATACTCTATTTGATTGGGACTGCTGTCCTTTGGTCGTATGAAGCGTCCTTTACTAAATATGATTGCGGCCTTCAGGGATGGTTTTATGCCGAACAGTACAATCACACGACCGCGAAGTCCAATGGGAGTACTGCTGAATTCAGCGGCCAGTCTTTGTTGGGCATCCATATTGCTCACGACCACACGAGACGCAATGGGTGTCTTGATCACAGGCGTGTAGGATGGTGTGCGGATCTCTCCACTCTGATCGAGGTAGAGGTGCTTACGAAGAACGATACCCTCTGGCGACGGAATACCCTCGTCCACGGTATTACAGCCCGGTGGTAGTACGGTAATGCTGTGTAGATTTAAATCGTAATGCTCTCGATTGGCATTGATAATGATATATAGCTCTTCGTCAGAACGATTTTCCACCACAGAGTCCGGAGAGACGTTCATGACGAAGCCTCTTGCGCGAAGATAGGAAGACCGACGAAGCTGTTGCAGTCGTTTCTTGATGAATTTCATTGTACAGGCCGGTGGTAGGTTGTGCCGTCGCTTTGTTTTTGCCTTTTCATCGGATTGCGACAGCAGTCGCAGTACATGTCAAAGGGATGAGGATGGCGAGTGTGGGAATGCATGACGAGATTCCAAAAAAAATGGGGTTCCTGAACGAAATATAACGCACATTCATCGATCTTATAATCTTTAGATGAATCTTCTTTCTCTTTCTGTAGATTAGGCTTCAAGCTTCCAAAACTACGGTCTCACCACCGGTGTACATGTCCGAGGAGTATGATATAGTGATCCTAGTGAGGAGAATATGATGTTTTTTTTATGGTTGTCTTGCGTCTCGACGGATGAAACGTATTCCTTTGGCGGGAAAGAGGTCTTGGATGAAACCATAGACTACGGCGTGTCCGATGCCGACGTAGTGTTCGATACCCCTACACTCACAATTCCTGCCTATACAGAACGAATGTACTGCTACTTTTTGACCTATGACGGTCCAAGTGTTGCAGTGGTGAGTGGCCGTGGCACCCAAAACGCAAAGTATGGACATCATGTTTTACCTGCGCTCAGTTCGGTGTCAGCAGCGGAGTTTCCAGATGGTTCGATTGTAGACTGCACAGAGCAATGGATCGATGCAGAGCCGATGATCGAGGTGACAGACTTCTCCGGAGAGGGTTCTTTCTCTTTTGCCTTTCCTGAAGGATTGGGCAGAAAGTTAGAGTCCGGACAGCGAATTATGATCAACACCCACCACATCAACACGACAGATGCGGCAATTCAGGTCAACGATCGAATCGAACTGTATGTTGAATCTTTGGATACAATCGACACCTTCGTGGCTCCGTTTTGGCACTCCCCACCCAATCTGTACATCCCGTCCGGTGAACAGACGATTTCGCACACATGTGAGATAACCCAAGATTTAAATTTTCTTTATATCATGGGTCATATGCACGAAAACGGAGAGCGATTCTACGTCGATCACCATCGCTTAGATGGAACAACCGAACGAATCTACGCAGTAGAGGCTTGGGATCCCATTTATAAAGATGTCCCCCCGGTCACTTATTTCGACTTGGACTCCTTCACGATTTTAGAAGGGGAGTCGGTTACGACGACGTGTGTATACAACAACAAAGCAGACGAAGCCTTGGAGTTCCCAGCGGAAATGTGCACGACGATCGGAATTATTTATCCCGCGGAGGAGGCCTTCGAGTGCTATAACTAGCATGCTGTATTTCGAAAGGTCGTAATCGACGATTGGAGTTCAAATGCG
>JAYYRF010000358.1:0-4300 GCA_036127535.1 Myxococcota bacterium
CAAACAATGGAAATTGCAACGCTTCTTTTTTCATATCAGCCACAATGAATTCGGTTAGTACGTTTTATTGCTTTATTAAATACGATTTATGTCTGACGAAAAAAAAGTAGAAAAACTTATCCAAGAGCTCCAATCTCTCTTTCCCGAATCCATTCTTTCACCAGATAGCGAGCATCCTTACCGACGAATCGATCTGACGCAACTCCAAAAGCTGTTGGGAAAAAGAGGTGCTCAAAAAAGGAATTATCATCTCGATTGGCGGGGAAAAGATCGTTCCGAATCCATACACAGCCCCCCCGATTCACTTGCATTCAAACCGCAACCGCGACCCATACCTCACAACCGTTCCAGTTGTATCTTGATAGAGGGTGATAATCGAAGAGCCTTAGAGCTCTTGCAAAACGAATACCAAAACCGGATTAAAATCATTTATATCGATCCGCCGTACAATACGGGCAATCAATTTATATACCAAGACGACTTTTCGGTGCGATGTGAGGATGGGCACAGGTATCGACACTCGAACTGGTTATCGATGATGCAGGCTCGAATCATCCTAGCCCACCGACTCTTGCATCTTGACGGTGTCATTTTTGTCTCCATCGGCACCCAAGAACTCGCCAACCTCAAGCTACTGATGGATGAAATCTTTGGTGAGGAGAATTTCATTGACATTTTTTCTTGGGTGAAGACAGCCACACCTCCGAGCTTGTCCAAAAAAACGCGTCAGACAAATGAATATATCCTCTGTTATGAAAAGAAGAGAAATAAAATATCTTACAAAGCAGAGCCCACAGAAGGCCGAGATGAGCCCCTGCTCAACCGAGGAAACGGAGAGAAGACCCTGCTATTCCCAAAAAATTCCGTCTACTTTCAACCCAAGGCATTTCCCCAAGGAATTGTTAAGGCACAACGCTATGACCGCGTAACGTTACTCGACGATATCCACATAACAAAGGGATATGCCGACAAGGACTTTCGTCTGCGAGGGGAGTTTAAATGGAGTCAGGCTTTTCTTGACCGTGAAGTCGCACAAAAAACGCATTTCATCATTCGCAGCCGTCGTTTCTCCGTTCGTTTTCAGCGCATGGGGCGAAAATATAAGCGTCCAACCAATCATATAAAAGATCGATATACTTCTCCTCTCATCGATAAGAAAAGCTGTGGTGTCAAGACCAACGAGGAAGCATCCAAGCATCTCGAAGCACTGATGGAGAAAAAACTCTTTAGCTACCCCAAGCCCGTATCTCTCATTCATTATCTCATTAATTTTGTCGCCGCGGACGGAGATATTGTTCTCGATTTTTTCGCTGGTTCTGGTACCACCTATGAAGCTTGCCTGCGCTGGACGGAACAAAATCGTCAGTTCCTACATACCATTCTCGTACAAGAGAAGGTAGACTTGCAACAAGCCCTTGCGAACACCAAGAATAAAGAGGCAAAGCGGGTCATCCAAAATGGCATTCAATTTTTAAAAGAGCATCGAAGACCATTGTTGATAACAGAGCTCACCAAGGAGAGAATCAAGCGCGTCTCGCAACGCCAGTCCTCGGGGCTTCCGTCACCCTACTTGCAATTCATTGATATACAAACCGTGGAAAAAGAGACCGATTAAAGGGCTTCGCAAATAGAATAGACACTCGTTCCATACCAATTATCGGTCTCGCATTTTCAATCGTTCCACGTACCATTGTCTCCGCAGATATGATCACAGTCTTCGTTCCGGTTGCAGGCCAAAAAGCCCAACATTCGGAGATTCTTTTTCATTCCGATTACCCCATTCATAACGTGTCATACTGTACAGTATTCAATGAAGGAACGTCCTGAAGTACAAGAGAGAGGTTCAAAAGTAAAAAAGCAACGCGGAGCGTTGCTTTTGTAGACAAAGGAGTAAGATTACTCTTTGGCGCCTTTGGAAAGAGCCATTGTTGTTCCGTCGGCTGCACATTCCATGGTGCTTCCAGAAAGAGTACAGCTCAAAGCAGATGTATCTTCGTCAGATGGGGTAACGGTGTACTTCGAATCGCCATCGTTGGTTACCGTAACGTCCATAGAGCTGTTGAAGTCCATGTAGTCACCGCTGTATCCAACAGATACAAAGGTTCCGGTGAGATCAGATTCAACGGTCAAGGTCGCAGATTCCATAAGTACAACACCGCCGTACTCATAAGGCATTTCAGTAGTGGTTCCGTCACTTGTAAATGAATCGACGTTCCACTCGCCAACGATTGGGTCAGCGCAAGCTGAAAGAGTAGTGCTAAGACCTAATACGGATGGGATTGCGTATTGTAATTTCATAATAAATCCTTTTTATTTTTTACTCGAAAGCAATAGGGGTAGTTTACATTGACTTGGAATCAGAGTTCCAAATGCAACACGCTATTAACACATTCTCTCAATTGTTCAATAAAAGAGTCTTTCTTCGTAAGGAAAATCTATTCGCCAACGATGTTGATCTCATCATACATATTCGAGACTGCGAAACGACAAGACCCTTTTGATAAAGGAAGAAATCAATCTTGTACGCGAAGCCAAGACTGGGATACAGGTAACGAAAGGGTATATTTTTATTGATAGGGGAAGATGTGAAGCTTTCTTCGCAACAGTACGAAAAGATAACGCTTTTACACAGCGTCTTAATTTTGCTTATGATCGCTTCTTTAATCTATGCATCCTCAGACGTTCCCGTAGATTCGCAACCCCCAACATCTACGTCCACCTCTGCTTCGGATTCCCTTCCGAGATCGTCCGTTGAAAAACATCAACCCATGGTAGAGTCGTATTTTCAAGGTCAAATCCAACATATCCAAACCGAGGCAGAGCAAAGGAATATCGACTTGGGAAGCTGTCGCCCCACAACAGAAGAACTGAATGGTGCCATCGAATCCGGAGATCTGTACTCCAATCCTTCCAAATTGGCTCTCGCAAAGATAGAATCTTGCTATCGTCTTCTTGGACTTGATTTTTTTCGTCCCGTTGAAAAGTAGTTGATATGCAACGCAACACAATTGCGATCGAAAAAGGTGCTGCCTACCGGAATAAAAATTGAATTCTGCTGTAAAGATCCGTTACGGGTAGAGAGATCACAATGCCGTTATGCTATAGTATTGGTTGAACCTTTCGGACTCTTATGAAAAACAGACTCTTCGTCCTCATCTTGATGGGAGCATTCGCGAGTGGATGCTCACGCAACATGGTTGACTGGAGCGTTATCTCAGAGGGAGAAATTGATAACTGGGGTCAAACGCCGTATGATGAAAATATTATCCTACTGCAACACAAGGAAGATGACAATCGCTCTCCGTTCCTAAGTGGCCGCCCCCTGCGACAAGCCGCACAAGTCTCTTCACTGGGAATTCAGGCCATACACGTTCCGGAACACATGACGGCTTTGGAGCTTATCGCAAAACTCCGCTCTACGGACGAGTATACATTTGTAGAACCCAACTTCTTACCGTCTCTGCCATCGGTGACCTATCGCCCCATGAGCACCCATCAAATCGCAAGTGCAAACAGCGCGATCGCATTCAACGATCCCTACGAATCTTATCAATGGCATATGGATCAAATTCAGGCCGATGAGGTCTCCTCCTCCTACTGGGGCGAAGACATTGTCGTAGCCGTTATCGACACCGGCGTATCCGAAGGCCCAGATGGCTTCCACAGTCTAATTGGCGGCTATGACTTCATTAATTCTGATAATGACCCTTCCGACGATCACGGACACGGCACGCACGTTGCCGGTACCGTTGCGCAACAAACGGACAACGGCATTGGGGTTCGAGGTGTGGCTCCCTTTGCTTCCATTATGCCCCTCAAATCACTTGACGAAGACGGTATTGGCTCGACCCTTGCCACAACCCAAGCCATTGAGTATGCCGTAGACAACGGCGCACACGTCATCAACCTCTCTCTCGTATCCGAAGTAAGCTCAACACCGGAAAGAAATGCCGTCATATACGCCCAAGAAGCCGGCGTAGCGGTGATCGCAGCGGCAGGAAACGATGGACGAACCATGACTGGGGTCGGTTATCCGGCCGCATATCCGGAAAGCATCGCCGTATCGGCCGTCGGTTACAACGAAAGACTCACGGACTACTCCAACGCAGGCCCTGAAATCGATTTTGCGGCGCCGGGCGGAGATGTAGACGTCGATCGCAACGGAGACACGTACGCGGACGGTGTTTTGCAGGAAACCATCATCGATGGGTCATTTAATTACTATTTCTTTGAAGGAACCAGTATGGCCACTCCGCACGTAGCCGGGGTCTACGCGGTATTGATGGGCGCAGGCGCCAGC
>JAYYRF010000359.1:0-2752 GCA_036127535.1 Myxococcota bacterium
GTATTCCATTCTCGTGCCCTTCATCTTCACGGCTTCTTAGCTCGTATGAGCCGAGTTCTAATCCCATATCTTGCAGCGCCTCGCCCATATCTTGACCCAGCAGTTGCAGGTCAGACATCGCTTCGGTTGGAACCACAGCGCGAACGTGAATCGCGGCTTCTTCTTGTGCGATGTCGAGCTGAATCACACCGGCTGGATCCCTGATGTGCACCTCGAGATGCCGCAGAATGTTCGCGTTGAACTTTGGCTCGAAGTTTTCGGCCTTTTCCTTTGCCTCTTTTAGGAGTTGTGCAAAACTTTGCTTCTTGACTTTCACCTTTGGAAGTTCGGGTTCTTCTTTTAAATTGTTGTCTTGAAGAGAACTGCTTTGAACCGCTTCTGCTCTGGTAACGCTTTTTACGCCTCCCCCATCGCGCGCTGCGGTTGCAACCGCGGCCGGTGTACTGTCTGCTATCGGCGTCTCTTGGTCTCCCACTTTCATATTGGACGGAAGATCCAATTGCTCAGCACTCGTCTTCGTGAATGTTGGCTTTTGAACCTCCTCTTCCATGTACTTAATGAAAGTAACTTCCGGTGCTTCCTCTAGAAGATTCAAAAGGCTCTTGGAATCCGACGGTACATCTTTGACTCGCTTTGCAATCAGATCCTTTGATGGCTCTACACTCTCCTTTATTTCCGGAACAAATTCTTCATATACGTTCGTTTGAAGAATGCGCTTCAGTGGTGTGTCCTTGGTTTTTTCCTTGGGTGTAATTTCAGGACGATCGGGCATGGATACCATTTGCGGTCTTTCTAACACGTCGTGCAAAACTTCCTCAATGGCAAAGGAGACCTCATCCGGGCGGTCTACTTCGATGACGATCGGCTCTTCTACCTCCACGATGGGTGTAAAATCATCCGTTTGTACAGATACATCTTCCGTATGGACATGTTTAACTTCGTTGATTCTCGGAGAGATCACTTCCTTCCAGTCCGCAACAACCTCCTCAACCTCTAACTCTGCCAGTGGCTCCTCTATTAAAACGGGTGTAAAATCCATCGTTACCGGCGCTGTTTCTACGATCACTTCTACAGGAGCCGTTTTCTGTTCGACAACCACTTGTTCTTTGAGCTCTATCGTCGGCTGAGCTTCTTTCTCAACAACCTCAACGACAGCCTTGACGTTCTCTTCAACAACAGGCGCTGCCTCGGGCTCTTCCAAAACCTCTCCGGTTGTGATCGGCACCTCAAAGGCATCGTTATCGCCTCGTTGCATTTGGTAATTTTGATTCATGACGTCCATAATGGAACTAAATCCTGGCCCACTCATGGGCTGCACCTGTTTGCCTTGATCAAATTTGAAGTGTTTTGATTGATCTGTATAAAGGTCTATTGACATTGAAATCCCACTTGTCTTTACTCTTCTTTGTTCATAGGATGTTGCGCAAGCTTCTCGGCCAAAAAGGCTGCTTTTTCTGCTGACATCTTGGCGAGTATTTTTCCCGCCTGTGCTTCTTTCATTTCCGACAATACCATAACCGCGATGACATCTTCGGTCTTCTCTAAAATCTCAGCTGCGTTTTTCGCGCGCATCTTTTCAAATCGATTCTTGAGTTTGCTGATCCGATCTTCTTTTACGACATCGAGTTCTTTCATCGTTTGTCGGAGCTCGGCACGAATCTTTTCTAGTTCGGTGAACTGTATCTTTAATCGCTCCTCTGCATTTTCAATGTCTATCTCTCGATTTTTGAGCGTCTTTTCACGCCGATTTAAGGCGAGCTTGCGGTAAAGGAGCAAAGAGGAGGCCGATCCCAAACATTCTGTAACGTCTGCCGCTTCTTCCGTCTGTGTTGTTGCATCCGGTAAAGCGTTTTGAGCGACCGCATCCGCAACAAGGGCAAATACGATGCCCAAAGCTACCAGTCCTGCACCCTTTGCTATAACCAAAGGCTTTATTTTGTGCTCTTTTTTCATACCCTACGCCTCCAGCCCATGACGGCGATTTCATCATTGAACTTGTCTGCTTTTTGTTTTTGCTCTTTCCGCTCTTCATCTAGAATAGAGTCGATTACTTTCTCCATTACTTTAGCCTCTATTTGAGCTTCTATCATCTCTTGACGTAACTTTTCTGTCTTTCGTGTGCAGCTAACCAGTTCTTTTTCTTCATTTTTGATGTTCAGATGGCGCTGCATATTTAAATATTCCTGTACGACGCGCATTCCCATACTATCAGCCTGATCCAAGCGCGCTTCATGAAGCTTTTTTTTCGAAAGACGAAGTTCAGACTCTCGATCTCGTCTTTCCTTCTCCGCCTCCGAATACTTCAAGTAGCGTTCACGCTTTTTCTGATCTTTTAGCTTTTGTAGAGTTTTATAAATGGAGCGCACACAAAACCTCAAACATCTGTCATTATAACGAAAAAATACTTCTTCACAGAGAAAAAAAGCAATCGGGAAAGAATAAGAAAAATCATTCGGTCACAATCATCTTCGAGTCATTCGACGACTTCCTTTTTCTATCTGCTCGTTTAACACCTTTAGTAGCTGTTGAACATCATCAAAGGAAGAGTGTTCTACTCGATCTTGCTGGAGGAAAGAATCGATCTGCGATTTCATGTCAATACTCAGATCGACTTCTGCATCCGTCCCTTTTTTATATGCACCCAAGCGAATTAACTCTTCGTTTTCCATGTAAATCGCAATCAGCTTACGAATGGCATGCGAATGCTTCAGATGCTCCTGTGTAACGGTTGTATTCATGGTTCGACTCAAGC
>JAYYRF010000360.1:0-3006 GCA_036127535.1 Myxococcota bacterium
CGAAAAGCAGCGCGCTCTGAACTTCATTTTATCTCCACTACCACCAACGCCTCTGCCGAATATATCACTCTACAGTAATTGATGACACTCTCAATTGCTCTATCTTCTGGCATCGGCCGATGTTTCACGAGCGGGTGTATCAGTAAATAGACCGGCTCTTTTACGCTGGACACCACACACGTCTTGGTCTTTTCCATCTGAAGGAGTTCACGCCAAATCTTCTTTCCGATGCGATTATTTGGGAAATTAAAGCTGCCGATCAAAGCGTGACCATGGAAAATCTGCTCAAAGAGGTAGAAATTCCCTCCCGCAATGGGATGATGTAAGACTGCACCCTTTGGCTCCTTTCTCAACTCGGTGAGTCCCTTTGTATCCGGAAGCGCAGTATATTGGGGCAGATCTCGAACCGGAGATACGAAGAACCATTCCAAAAAGATTAGACCGATCACCAAGTAGCTCTTTCGTCCTTGAAAGGCCAAAGACGCGTACAGGGCGCATACAATCACCACTCCAAATGACAATCTGTACAGCAAACTGAGTGAGTCGAATCCCCAAAGGAACTCTAATAGGAAGTATGGAAGCGGAATGGCGCGATCGTCCGCGAAGATCCATGCGCTTCCTTTATGTAGAAGTACAGGCCCCAAAGAGAGCACAAAACAGGTCAAGCCACTCCAAAAAAGGGGACGTTCCTTCCTCTTCCGCATTGTGTAGGCACACAAGACGAGGAGACACCATCCGACATAGCAACAATGGATGTAATCCTCACCATACGTCGACATGACCGAAAAATCTGGCGAACGAAAGTCGAGCGGCATGATATAGCTCAGAGGATCTGCTGGTCCGATTGTCCTTCGGACTTGTCTCAACAACGGTTCACCCTTGATCGAAATTAGATTGTCTTCTCCTTGGCTTCCCAAATGACTCAACCATATCCAAGGAAGCAAACAAACGCACCAACCGAGAAGAAAGGAGGAACGCCAAACGAAAGACGAGCGCGCAGAAGACAAGACAAAGGCAATAAAAAAGACACCGACAATCACCGCTCCATACCATGAGGAAATCCCCCCCATAAACGATGCAAAAAACGCCCAGCGCACATCTCCTTCCTTGAAGAAGTACACCCATAGCTTCCAAACGGCAAAGAGCACCCAGGCCACATGGATGGCTTCAGATGCCCCATTTTGAATCGAACTCTGTACGACTCCGGAGAAGAATACACCAAACCCAGCAATCCAGGCTCCTTCCTTTGCACCCAAATCCAAGGCAAAACCGTGTGCACAATACCCCAAGGCTGTCATGCAAAGAATGACCCATACATGATACCCGGCGGTGATTCCCAAAAGGGTCATCAAAGGTCCCATCGTAATCGCACCCAAAGGATCAGAAATCCAAAGTGTACCCCCAGATGGATAGTTCAACACATCGGTTCGCAAAGACCAAATTCCCTCTGACAAGCGCGTGCCAAAAAAATGAGCTGACCACAATGAATTCCAAATGTCACTTTGTGCGCCACCGAGGATTTGTTCCCCCCAAAAAACGCTCCCAAAGAATACGGTTGCAACACAAAGGTATGCACCGAAAATTACCCATTTCGGCTTCATTTTGTGTATTCTTCCGCTATAACTTGGGCGGCTCGAAACCCCTCTAAAGCCGCGCTTGCGATTCCACCAGCGTAGCCGGCACCTTCTCCAATCGGCATCAAATCACGCAGTGTTGGAGACATCATCTTTTCATTTCGATAGAATCGAAGCGGTGCGGATGTTCGGGTTTCCGGTGCAATTAAAACCCCTTGTTCACCAGCAAAACCCGAAATTTTCCGATTAAAAAATCGCAACGCCTCGGCTAAGCCTTCAGAAATAAAGGAAGGAAACAGTTCCCACAAGTTATAGGGCGCTACGCCATTGGGAAAGCTGGTTCTGTCCAGGGAGAGACTTCCCTTCTTCGCCAAAAAGTCCGAAACCCTTTGCGCAGGAGCTTTAAAGTTACCTCCACCAGCGAGAAAGGCTGCTTTTTCAATTTGATCTTGGAACAAGATACCCGCCCACGGATCCTGTTGCTTGTAATCATTCAGACGAACATCTACAATGATAGCTGAATTTGCCCAAAAGGCTCTTCGACCTGAGTAGGACATACCGTTAACAACAACACGCTGATCTTCTGACGTCGCACCCACCACGGTACCCCCGGGACACATGCAAAAGGTATGGGCTCCTCGTATGTTTACGTTCCGAGGCTTTGAGACGAAGCGATAGCTCGCAGGGGGAAGATCGTTTCTCTCGTCTCCATACAATCCCCGATCGATCAATCGCTGTGGATGTTCGACACGAGCTCCAATCCGAATTGGACGCAACTCTGCCTGTGCACCGGCGTTCAATAACATTTTCCAGCTGGCCCGCGCGGAGTGCCCCGTGGCGACAATCACAGGAGAACGAATCAACTCCTCGCCGGTATCCAATCGTACGCCAACACAACGTCCTGCATCGGTTATGAACGCTGTGACTTTGGTATTGAATCGGAATGTTCCCCCCCGTTCTTCAATATGGGTTCGCATACGGGGTAGAATCTCTCGAATTTTATCGGTTCCCAAGTGCGCCCAGCCCTCTTCTAAAATTTCAGGATCTGCTCCGAAGTCTACCAATCGTTGAAAAACCCATCCCAATTCTCCATCTCGTCGACGGGTGTAAATTTTGCCGTCTGAGAATGCACCGGCACCACCTTCTCCAAAAACAACGTTGTTTTCCGGATTAAAAACGGCCTTTCTCCAAAAGTCACGCACCGCATAATGTCTTTCTTTGACCTTGCCTCCTCTCTCGATCAACACAGGCTTGGCTCCTGCTTCTGCTAACCTTAGAGCAGCGAAGAGTCCTGCCGGACCGGCACCGATCACGATCGGTTGAATATGCGGAGGAAAGTTGGGTTTTTGAATAAAATTAAAATCAACTTTTTGGTACCTTTTTTGATCTCTTTCTGTGAATTCTCGCACGCCATGAAGTTTTTTTCGCAAAA
>JAYYRF010000361.1:0-8159 GCA_036127535.1 Myxococcota bacterium
GAGGCCTTTGAAGAACGTTCTGCAACGGAGCGAGAAGCGCTTTTAGTACGGGGATTGCACGCAACTCTTCGCAGTGGAGACAGTGCATTCTTAACGCCGGAAAAACACAATATCCATCGTTTGTTGAGCGACGGAAACGTATGTTTGGTCGATGTATTTGTGCCGCCGCTTCGAGAAGAGGATATCGGATTGTGTCGTCGATACGAGCCGCCACACGAAGAACTCGGTGATGGGTTGTGTAAGGCGAAAATTATACCATCGCCGGTGTGAGAGGACGCTTTATCTGCACGGCGTATTCACAAATGACCAAACCGATGATATAAACCAATTGATGCTTTGGAGGAAAAATGCGACTGCTCATCCCTTTTATGCTCTTGGGCTGCTCGGAGTACAATGTAAAGCAGCTGTGTGTCGACAAAAGCAACGGATTCGATATTGAAGAGGTTTCGGTGTTGCAAGACGCAGCGGGCTATGCGTTCACCAGAGATGCGGTTATCATGGACTTTGATGGTGGCAGCTTTGCGGCTGATGAAGGTTGGCGGGTGATTTCGGTCGAGGTCATGGCGATGATCCCCACTTGGTATTTTGATATGTACGACGACAGCGACCTTTTGAGTATTGAGGTCTATGATGCAGCAGATCCCTACGAAGCTACACCGTGGGTCGTCACCCAACGAATCACGAAGTCGGACTGGGAGTGGCGTGCAATTATTCTGCCGGATGATGCCGCGGTCGCAGGGCAGACCTTGGACTTTGAGCAGACGCGTGCTTGGGTGCGCTTTGATTTCTCGGAAGAGATACCCGAGTCTGGTATGACCTCCAATCAGTATTTGGTGTCGGTCGCTTGGAACAGCTATGGCACACCGGCGGTTGGATATTCCAACTTTAATCTTGCATGCGATAAAAATTGGACGGATTCTGGAAGCGGTTTCATCCTCAACAGCACCACCGCGGGTGCACAAGAGTGCTCCTGGCCGATGCTCCGGCTCGAGATCGAAACGCGGCGGTATGAAGACGATTGCTAGCGCCGTTTAGAAGCGAATATACACCAGCCCTGCTTCTTCGCTGTGCTCGATCAACAGCGACAAGCCACCGTCTTTGTAACCTCCGGTGCAGGCCATTTGCATAAGAGACCGCGAGGCAGAAACAGATGCCTTGCACGGTTTGTTTGCTCATGAAATGCTCCATGATGGATTTTGATTTTTGGTTCTTAACGGAACCAAAGCGCGGCGCTTCCGGCATGCCCGTTTGAGGAGACATGGTAATTGCCCCGATAGGTGTAGGTTTCGGAGCCAGCGAAGATATCGCACTCGGTTGTGGTTCGACCAATTCCATAGTTGTGTGAACCGCTGTGGATAGACGTGATAAAAGGTCCTGTGTTTTCATGTAGGCAGGAACTGGAGTCTCCCGCACCATAACCCGTTGGATATCCATCGCTCCATGTGTTCCCGAGTGAATTGGCGAGCGTGTATCGGGTATAGGTTCCGAAATCACCGACGATGCCCTCTACCGTTACGGCCGTGCATGCGCCGGCGCCAGAGTAAGTAGGACTGTGATAGGAGTGGCTCACAAAGGAAACGGCAGATGGGTTTGGAATGGTGAATTTCCACGCATAGTCATAGCTATCCAGACCGCCAGTGCTGACATTGGAGGATGCGAAACTGAGGGCCATTTCAGTAGAGTTCTGAGCGAGTACAACCGCAACAATGGCTGCAGAAGAGGACGATCGACTCTCTGAATCAAAGGAGCCGCCACCGCACTTGAGGCTCTTCATGTTTTGATTGCTGCTATTTACACCCACAGCGGCAACATAAGAGTAACCGGCCAATGTCCAGCCACCACCATCGGTATCCATATCGCAATAGGTCTCAACCCCACTGCCGTCACCGTCGGGATCGATGGTATATACGCCCGACGAGGAGCTCAATCCCAAGTTGAGGATTTCGTTGCAGTTTGTTGCGGGGCACAAGGCTGTACCGATTTCAGTGGTTGTATCATCGCAGTCGTTGTCGATGCCGTCGCAGATTTCGTCGGCGCCCGGATACGTGGTTCCATCTGTATCGTCGCAGTCGGAGCTGTCGATGACATATCCCAGCGGCTGTTCGCAGGCGAGCGTCGTGGTGTTTATATCCCCATAATCATCGCTGTCGTCGTCGAAATACCAAGTTAGAGCATCGGTCGCGGTTGCCTCATCTATGTCGCCGTCGCAGTTGTCGTCGATGGTGTTACATACCTCCTCACCGTCGGGATTGATGTTGATGTTTGTATCGTCGCAGTCAGAAGGATTCGCAACGTATCCCGACGGCTGATCGCAAGAAGCCACCGAGTTATTGGGATCACCGTATCCATCGATATCATCGTCGAGATACCAAAGCGTATCGGTGGAACTCACATTGTCGATGTTGCCATCGCAATCATCGTCTTCGCCGCTGCAGATCTCGGTTGCTCCCGGATTGACATCGTCATCGTTATCGTCGCAATCGGTGTCGTCGGACACGTAGCCTGTCGGCTGTGCGCAATTTTCAACGGAATCGTTCGGATCTCCGTAGCCATCGTTGTCGCCGTCGTCGTACCAAGTGAAAACGGCGAGCGCCGATGCTTCGTCAACGCTCCCATCGCAATTGTTGTCGATTTCGTCACACTGCTCCGGTGCGCCTGGGTAGGTTGTTACCTCGGAGTCATCACAGTCCGAATTGTCGGAAACGTATCCGTTAGGCGCATCGCAGGCGACCATCGCCTGCGAAACATTTCCATAGCCATCGTTGTCGTCATCTTCGTACCAAAGGGTTTGATCTATGGCGTCGGACTCGTCTATGTTACCGTCGCAGTCGTTATCGGTGCTATCGCAGACTTCATCTGCAATCGGAGAGATGGTTATGTCGCTATCGTTGCAGTCGTCGTCATTGCTCACATAGCCCGTTGGTTGCGTACACGCATTTTGTGAAGTTGAAGCGTCTCCGTATCCATCGGTATCGTCATCGAGGTACCACGTCGTGGCGTCGGCTGCTGAATCTTCGTCGGTGTCGCCGTCGCAGTCGTCGTCTTTGTTGTTGCAATATTCCGTAGCGCTTGGTGAAACGTCTTCGTTGTTGTCGTTGCAGTCGGTGCTGTCGAGCACATATCCAGTGGGTTGAGCGCAGGCTTCCACGGTTGTGTTTGCATCGCCGTATCCGTCTTCGTCTGTGTCCGCATACCAAAGAATGGCGTTGTCGGAACCGTCTTCGTCGACGTCGCCATCACAATCGTTGTCTTGATCATCGCATAGCTCGATCGCTTGCGGGTACACGAAGGAGTCCGTGTCGAGGCAGTCATCACCCATTTCCACATACCCAAGCGGTGCTTCACACGCGTCGATGGTCGTATTAGGGTCTCCGTATCCGTCTTCATCAGAGTCGAAGTAATAGGTTGTGGTTACGCCTTCATCAATATTTCCATCGCAGTTGTTATCGATAGTATCGCATCGTTCGGGCTGTAATGGATTTCGTTGGGGATCTTCATCATCGCAATCGCCGGAGATGGCTGCCAAACCATCGCTGAGTTCGCAGCCCTCAACAATTTGGTCCGCATCTCCAAAGCCATCGTTGTCCGCATCGACGTAGTAGTAATTTTCGAGTTCCTCGTCTCTTTCTCCATCGCAGTCGTTGTCGACACCGTCACAGACTTCTTCTGCGGATGGATAGGCCGATGCGTCGGTGTCGTTACAGTCCGAGCCGTTGTTGACGAATCCCTCACCGCTCTCGCATGCTTCCTTGATTAAGTCGGGATTTCCATATCCATCTGCATCTGCATCGGCATAGAAGGTGGTGAGCACGCCTTCATCGGATTGACCGTTGCAATTGTTGTCAATTCCATCGCAAAGCTCCTCTGCACCAGGATTGATTTGATCATCGTCGTCATCGCAGTCTACGTCAGAGAAAAACCCGTCACCGTCCAGATCTTCGACTACGTTCCCGGTTTGCGTGTTGTCATCCTCTTCTTTATCGCTTGCACCACAGGCGATGAGGCCCGCCAATAAAAAATATCTCATTATAAACCCCTTTGATCGCTTTGGTAAAACTATATTCCCAATCGGTTGTAGAACGGAAATATTTTTTTAAGAAACTTCCATTGCTATTGTCCTAGAACTCTTTTATCGTGCTGTACACCGTGTATTTTCGAGCTAAGATTTTGTATATTGCGTCATCCAGGCGACAATTCTCGGGTCGGATCCGATGCGATGTTGATGAGCGCGCAGATATTCATAGGGCTGGAGGATGTCGGTCGGTATACCGTCGAGTAGACCGCTGGATAACCAGCCGCATACGCGCCAAACGAGCAGGTCAGCAACGGATAGACGTTCGCCTACGCAATAGCCGGAACCATTTTCAGCGATTTCTCGTTCGATGTGTGCGAGAACCATCGGAATGTTTTTTTCAGCGAACTTTGCGCGCATTGCCATCTTTTTTTCAGGATCTTTTTCGCGCATCGAAGGTGAAAGTTTATAGTTTAGCTCGCCGATGGCATCAAACAGTTCGTCGACCTTGGCGGCGTGCCATGGATCGTTGGGATACATGTCGGTGAGCCTTCCGCAAAACCGTGCAATGGTGGCTGCTTGTGTGAGAACTCGTCCATCGACGCGCAATATCGGTACTTGTCGAAATGGGAGCTTTCCGTCTGCTCGCATCGAACCGAATTCCTTCCCTGAAACCCGGGTGTCTCGAAAAGGGACTCCACCCAAGTGGAGTGTGAGCCTCGGAACCTCTGCTCGCCAAAAAGGAAAATTAAAATATATGAGTTCCAACTCCATTTCTGACTCCGTTATGTGCGAGATTTGTAGTTTGGGTATATCTCAAGGCGCATAAAAAGCGATGCCGATTCCACCGGTCATCGAAAATCCCTCGATCGTGCTACCGTTTTGCGGATGAATGCTCGTGGTTTGCCGAATACGGAGCATTTGGATGATCAGTATATCCCCGTAAATGGCACCGTCGAAAAGCGTAGCGGGTATCTGATAATAGCCGCTGTCTGTACTATGGCACTGAAAGCTTCCGAAGGACGTCGTGGGATTCGCACCGTCGAGCACCTCGATAATGAAGAGCATGCTGGATGCGGCGTCATTGTCTACATCCCACGTAAAGGCAGTGCTGATGGGGGAGTAGAGATTAAAAGAGTAGTCGCCACCGGCGAAAAAGTGGGTTGGACCAAAACTGGTTCCCAAACCTTTTGCGGTAACGACGGCATCAAAGATGTCCAATCCGATATCGGGCGCGGAGAAGTCGTGACTCGCCCCCTTTGTATATTCTTCGGGGGTGAGGTTCGGGGCGGTGTAGCTGGTGCCCGTATTTTGTAAAGGGATCGATCCTGCTGGAGTATTGAGGTAAGCCCATGTGCCGATATCGAGATGGGCGTTACTCAGCGGGGAAATGGTATTAAATGCACAAGAGCCTTTTGGGGGAATCCAGCTCAGCCAAGAACCGTTCACCGGGGCGTGGAGCATCGCTGAGGCATTGATACTGTACCCTTGTGTTGTAGCGAGCATAAAACCATCGACGATGAGGCTCAATTCGATAAGACCACCGGTGAGACCGGTTGGATTCGTACTGCCACCACCACCACCATTGCTGCCGCCACCGTTGTTTCCACCGCCGTTGCTGCCGCCGCCATTGTTTCCGCCACCGTTTCCGGTATCGTTCCCGCTGTTTCCGTCACCATTGCCACTCCCACTATTTCCCGTATCGACTGGCGCGCCGCTATCCGAGTATGTGAAACCCTCGGGAACGACCACTTCTCCGTAGTCTGACCAAACAGTCACATCAACCGTTCCTTCGGGAAATTCAGGCGAGTATAAAAACAACTCGTTGGGGCCGAGGCGGGTCATGTCGGTAATTTCAAATCGTCCGAAGGCAACGCCGACATTGCCATCGAAGCCACTCCCTTTGATGCGTACTTCTGTACCACCGCTAGACGGACCCCACGATGGGCTAATCTCATCGATGCAGAGCGCTCCATCACACAAATTGTTTTCTTCGGAATCCGCTATGTATGCAGTATCTGTATTTTCGGATGAAAAACCGTATTCATCACAGGCAGTTAAGCTCAAAAGCCAAAACATACCCCCTCCATTTCAGACCAAGATACCTTTTTTGATTTATCTTTGCTGTAGCTTTTGTGCGACTTCTATTGCGGCATAGGTGAGAATACCATCCGCACCCGCCCTTTTGAAGGCGAGAAGACTTTCGGACAACACGCGATCCCAGTCGAGCCAGTCGTTTTGGGCAGCGGCTTTTAGCATGGCGTACTCTCCGCTTACCTGGTAGACAAAGGTCGGTACCTCAAAGGATTCCTTGACCCGCTGGACGATGTCGAGATAGGGCATGCCCGGTTTGACCATCACCATGTCTGCCCCTTCTTGGATGTCGAGCGCCACTTCTTGCAGCGCTTCATCCGTATTGGCCGGGTTCATTTGGTAGGTTCGTTTGTCCCCTTTTCCCAAAGCGGACTTTGAGCCGACAGCATCGCGAAAGGGTCCGTAAAAAGCAGATGCGTATTTCGCAGAATATGCGAGAATTTGAACATTGGTGAATCCTTCTCCGTCCAGGGCGTCCCGAATGGCACCGATTCGCCCGTCCATCATATCGCTCGGTGCGATAACATCACATCCTGCGCGTGCTTGGTTGATCGATTGCTTACACAGTGCTTCGAGACTCAGATCATTGACCACCTCATCTCCGCGCATGACACCGTCTTGGCCATGTGTCGTGAAGGGATCGAGGGCAACATCGCAGATGACACCCACATTATTGACGGCCTGCACGACCGCGCGAACGGCTCGGCAAACCAAATTGTCTGGATTGTAGGCCTCTTCTCCATCGGGGGTTTTTCGCGCGAGAGGTGTCACAGGAAAGACAGCGATAGCCGGTATACCGAGATCTTGTGCGCGTTGGGCTTCTTCTACGAGTTGATCGATGCTGAGACGAAATACCCCCGGCATCGAAGAAATTTCGGTTCGTACATTTTGTCCTTCCTGAACAAAAACGGGCCAAATTAAGTCGTTGACGGTGAGATGATTTTCCTGCACGAGGCGACGTGACCAGTCGCTTTGACGATTACGTCGCAGGCGGGTAAAGGGAAAGGATCCAAGAGACATGGGAACTCCACAATAAATGCTTCGATTTAGGATAAGCTTTCTTCGCGATGCGTCAAGTATTGAAAATGCAAATGAAATCGGCTATCGAATGGAAGATACGTCAGTGACGGAATCTTTATTGGAGGAATGATGCCTTTTGAACATCCCAAGGCTCCGGTCTCCCTTTCCATTCCCGTGCAGTGGGGTGAGATGGACGCCTTTGAACATGTCAACAACATTGTTTATTTCCGATATTTTGAAAGCGCGAGAATCGCTTACTTTGCCAAAATGGGCATCGTTGGAGATCCAAGCCAACATATCGGACCGATTCTCGCCTCGACGACATGTAAATTCATTTATCCGCTCTCTTATCCGGATACCATTGCTGCCACTGCCCGTGTCTGTGAGGTCGGAAGCGATCGCTTCACCATGGAATATATGGTGTTCAGCACACAACATCAGAGGCTTGCCGCGAAAGGGAAGGGGGTCATTGTATCTTATGACTATCGCGAAAAAAGAAAGGCGGAGCTGCCCGAATTTTGGAAGGCGCAAATCGCTTTGCTCGAATCGGAATGAATCCTGTTTCGCGTTTCTTCCCGTTATCGATGCTTCTCAACGTGTACCCAACGCTGTAAGACCACGACCACTCGGTTCCAATTGCTCTTCGAAATTGGCCCGATCAGAAAGGTGCGTCGACGATCAGTCCCACCTCACCATCTACATAGATGCGCGCGCCATCATTACGGAATCCCAGGCGAATACCCAGATCCATATTGGAGCGTAAAGGGACGCTGTAACCAACCCACGGTCCAAAGGAGAGTGCAAAACCCGGAATGAGTTGTTGGTTGAGAAATTCTTCGGAGCATTTGTCGCAGCGATTGATATCGTTGAGAACAACGCCCAATACGCGTCCCATGGAAAAGTCGTAACGCACCCCAAAAGAGAGTACGGAGGACGAAAGCTTTCTTTCGACAAAGCCGCTTATGTATGCTCCTCCGAGAATCGCTTGGGAAGAGAGGTTCAAATAACCATTTATATCAAAACCCATGCCCCA
>JAYYRF010000362.1:0-4195 GCA_036127535.1 Myxococcota bacterium
GGGTGGGCGAGATATAAGATTGAAACGTGTATCGACCCGTGGGCGTGTTGAATTCAACGGAAACATCGGTAAATTGTGTGACTTTGGATGAACTGAGAGGTTGAACGACGATTTTACCACTAACAAACAGAAGTTTGGCCATTAAGTTTTGGTTGAGACGATTGGAGTGAATGTGTGCTACCGCGTTGTGAACGATGCGCTTTTTGGCACTTGTACTTAGTTCTTGCCAATAGAGCCGGTGATGCGGAAGTTTGGTCTTCTCGTGAAAGTACTCCAAAAAAGATACACCCTTTGAGGGTTGTATTCGTATGGATTCCACGCCCGCACGAAGCGAGAGGAACTCTTTGTTGGAGTCTCCGTCATCATCTCGACTGAGTTGCTGATAGTTCCAGCAGTCGTCTTCTCTATCTCTTTGGTGATAGGAGAATCGGAGTTGTTTCTCCTCGATGTGGAGAATGCCGCGGTGTATTTCTCGTGTGGGTAACCAACGATATGCCGTCGAAACCGACTCCTTTGCGTATGTACGTCCAAACCGCGCGAAGTGCTGGCAAATGCGTCTCGCGTTAAAGAGTGGGCTTTTGTGAGGTATAAAGTGGTAATGGTGGCCAGCCAAACTTTGTAGGTGCAGACCTCGTATTCCATACTTCGCCATGGAGATCGTCTCAAAGGGGATGCGTTGCGTCAAACTTGAGAAAAGGATGGAGATTGGGCTCAAGGTCGTTATGTATAGGGACTTCGACGATGATACCAACAAAACATCCCATTGTAGCGTACTTCTCAAGCTGCCTGTCCAATGACCACGAATCGAACCATCTTGTAGCGCTCGTAGGTACGCGTGGAGTTTTCGTGCAACCAGTCCATAAAAAAGGGCGCGTAACGTTCCTTCTTCCGTTTGCCAATACAGAACCAACGATCGGAAAATACTGCGCCATTGAAGTTCCTTTATCGAAGTGGCCGGTATCCTGTATTCTCGGTCAGGCGTATGAATAAACATCTCCTGTTTGTAGACTTCTACCTTACAGGTATCTGGTTTCCAATCATCGACTTGGGCTTGGGTTTCCACTTTATAAAATGGTGTCGTTCGATAAGAGGCCTTTCTATGTTGCTCAATTTCACCTTGAATCGCATGAACGAGTCGGGTTGCTCTTTCTTTGCTGATGTTTGAATCGCAATAAAAAGTGAGGAGCCCGAATCGACTCAGGAAGGTGAGTGTTAAAACGCCGCCTTCTTCGTTGATATCCGCACTCTCAATTTTGTATATAGGGATGGATTCTTCGCCGGTTTCCCTCTTGTGAAAACGCAATTTTGATTCTTGGCAATCCAGCAGACCGTATTGAGTTCGGCCATCGACGATGCGATAGCATGGAATAGAGAGAAGCGATGTGATGCGATTAGGAGTCATAGCATACTCAAAGTATACATCATCACTTGTAAAGCAAGGGTAAAATGAGCAAAAAACATATGTTTATGGGTATTTCAGATACTCGTTGATACAATCGCAGATCTACCGTAAAAGTGAAACATTTTTATCTTAGAGGTATCCCCCAGGTCACAAACGAGCCTCTTTTCATTCCGCAAAGAAGAAAATAAGGAAGACACAATGAGGATGAGATCGGTTATGAAAACCCTAAAGGTATATTTTGTTTTATCTCCTCTTTTCGTCGCTTGGAATTTTATGTTTGCGCAAATACATCTACCGGTTTTGAAAAAGAAAAATCGGTGGTTTTGGTCTTAACAAAGGGAATCCATGAAGCGTTTGAATCTCGTTTTGGAAACTCTGTTTTTCGGTGTCGCATCGTTGCTATATCTCGGCCCCGTCAAGATATGGCGGGCGGATCTGGTCATCGGTCGTGACACCCGTGATTTATATGATCATTTGGCTCTCCTGGATTGCTGGTCTTTAACCATTCAAGATTGGGCGTTTCCCGACGGAGGTGTTTTATTTCCACCCGATCTTTTCTCGATGCTGTTTGCCTCACCGTTTATGTTTTTGGGGCGCGGTGTCGCATTTGATATAGCGATTTTTGTACAGTTGTGGCTTTGTTGCATCGCCGGTGCCCATCTTGGACGCTGTTTTGGTTCGGGCTTGGTTGGTGGGCTTGCATTGGGCTTCTCACCATACTTTCTCGGGCAGGTTTTTAGTGGTGAAACCGAAACGTTGAGCGTTTGGCCTTTGGTTTTGATGATGGCGAGTTTGATACGTGCACCGCGTTCCTTGTGGACGGGCTTTTGGGCTGCTCTGAGTGCGATTGGTTCGTGGTACTATGGAGCATATGCTGCGATCATTCTCGTTTTGTATATGGCCGTCGAGGGGCGTTGGTTCCGCAAAGATGCCGATTATCGACAGACCATGCGTCCCATCCTCTTCTTTTTGATGCTCATTGTAATACCTGCGATTGGATATACATCCGTTCTCCAAGATTCTGCGCAGATGTTTCGAGGGCCCGTGATGGAAACCTACGTTGAGACCAATCCGCGTGCTTTGGCGGTTTTTAGTTCCGATCCCTATGTTTGGTTTGGTGGACAACGGGTCGATGTGGGGCATCAAGATCGTTTGGGTATGCTGGTTCCACTTTTATTTTTGTGGGGTGTCGTTCGATTGTATAAGGACAAAGAGCGTCGTCTTTGGTTGTTGCTTTTGGTTCTTTGTTTTGCCTTGTGTATGTCACTGGGGCCGATTTTACATTGGAATGGGCAAGCGGTTTGGTCTTGGATGCCGTACCGGATATTGATGGAGATACCACCGTTGGGTTTAATGCGACTACCCCATCGATGGATGATTGTGGTGTGGATCATCCTCGTCATTTTTATTGCTCGTGCGTCCCGGACATTGCCAAGGATGTGGGGCGCGCTTTTGATGGTCGAGTTGATCTACTTTTCCTCCCCTCGCGTCCCCAATGTTTATATCCAAGCCCCCGCCATTCAAGAACATTACAAAGGGCCCGTACTGGAGTTTCCCGCTCGTATGATGTCGGACGACATACGGGGAAAGTACCTGCTATGGCAGAAAGAGCATAGACAACCCATACCCTATTCTTTACTCATGCAAGGTTGGAATGCACAACTGGACACAGATCCTCTCTTCGTCGCTGTTACGGCCAATGATCGTCTTGATCCGATCTCGATTCGCACCGTTGAGGCCGAGCAATTTCGGAAGGGCGATTTTGCTATGTCAGTACAGGATTGGCAAAGAACGCCTCGCTGGAGCGACTTAAGAGGCAGTATGTCTCGCCTGCAGACGCTGGGATTTCGTCAGGTTTGTCTACATCGATCTTTTCTACACCCTGTAGATGCCCTCGAAATTCAGCGTATACTCGAGGCCTCTTTGGGTACACCCTTCTTGGAAACAGAGGAGGCCGTATTGTGGATGTTGTAAAGAGCCACTATGGCGCCCTGGGGCTTTATTTCGTATTGGCAATCGTTTTGACCTATCCTCTTTGTTTTTCCCTTACCGATACATTGATCGGCCATGAACAGGCAACGGCGGGCTGTCACGTATGGGTACTTTGGTGGGCGCAAACGGATATGACAGCGATTAAAACGCCGCTCATCTTCTTTCCCTATGGGGGAGATGTCGTACAACTATACGGATCTGATCTGCTCAGTCCACTTCTATTGTCTTGGTTTCCAATCTCTCCCGTGCTTTTGTACAACGTATGGATTTTGTTGCTCTTTATTTTGGGAGCCATGGGTTTGAGACAATTGGCTCTACACCTCGGAGCGTCCTACGAAGGGGCTTTTGTCGGAGGAGTCGTGTTTGTGAGCGGGCCGTTCTTTTTGCATGAACTCCTCAACGGAACATCTGAACTCTTAGCCGCATTCTTTCTACCGTGGTTCCTTCTATTTCTAATACGAACCTATGAGAAGGAGAGTTATCGGAATGCAGTCGCGCTGGGTTTCTTTGCCTCCTTGTGCCTATTAAGCAGTGTATATAACGCCTTCTTCGTACTGCTTATTTCGATTGTTTGGCTTCTGTATCAAAGTATGAAAACGATGGAGCCCATTTGGACGCGCGGCTTTTTGTCGCGTACCGCGATTTCCTTGGTCGTTTTTTCTCCCGCGTTGTTCTTGGTCGCGTGGCTTCAATTAAATCACGGAGCTACGCAGACGGCATCACGGCGTGAGACCTTGCTGTCTCAAGGTGCAATCCTTCCCGATTCCTATGCATCCATCGAAGATTGGTTCAATCCAACGG
>JAYYRF010000363.1:0-9091 GCA_036127535.1 Myxococcota bacterium
TATTCTATACACATAGGCTCTTGATCAAGAGTACACGGCTTACACTCTATGCCGAAAGAGGGAAAATAGTTGGTACAAATATCTTAGGAAGCTTGGTTGAGTAACAAAGCAAACTCTCGAATATCGGCTTCTGCGCTCCAATACCCGTTTCGGAACTGTGTTCCATCGGGAGACATGGTCATCATCATGCTGTAGTTTCGCAAGTTCAAATCCTGGCCCTTACTGCGGAACAGAACGTTGGGCGCCTCAACGCGAATCTCTGGTGAGGATATGTCTCCATCTTGGAAGGTGTCATTGCTTACAACACAGTAGTCTTGGTTGAAATTACCATCCAACGAAGAAGAAGAAATGAAAGACAAACGATTGCCGTCTTGTTTATCGATACCGAGCAAGATGTTATTCTCAACCATACCGGCAAGACTCATTTGGAACTCTTCGGGTACCAATCGACCACTTCCAAAGTTAAAGGCAAAGGTCTTCCCCTCCAGATTGGCTGTAATGGGTAAACCGTAATTGCTCGTTTGGAACGTAAACTCTTGAATCTCTTCGTTTTCACACAAGGATATGTAGACGATGTATCCTGTCTCGGGCTCGAGTGGTTGATCCGGTGTAAACCAAACAAAGGGACCGTCGATAAAGGTGTTACCCGGGATCTCTCCGGACTCGTTTCGGAGGGCAACCGTAGCAGATTCGTCCAACTCTGACAGCTCAAACCGCATTCTATCGCGATAGAAGAAATCACTGCTACCCGATTCCGGATAGTATGTCAGGACGGAGACCCCGCAGGTGTCCGTAACCGCGGTGTCGCTGGCGGTATCAATTGTTAGGTTCGGATTGCCGCTATCAGAAACCAAATTTGCATCCTCTGATTCTTTATCCAAATCTTCACAAGCCAATTCAAAAGCGATGGTCAAAAGAAATAGTCTATTCATTCTTGTCTCCTCGAAAACAAAATTTGTTACGGAAATAAGGATAGCAAATGTAAGTACGATCTGCCATCTTTATATATAAAACCTGAAGAAATGAAAGGCGGCCAACACCAAAGCATGGCGAATGGTTCCCTCTCGGATCAACGCTGGAATATCGGCCATGGGTACGGAGTGAATTATAATTTCTTCCATCGGATCCAATTGCTGGGCTCCGGTCAAAGTCACATCTTTAACCAATATCGTTCCACAACGGTTGTTTTGAATGGCGGGATTGGGTTCGACCTCACCAATACAATGCGCCTCCGTACCGATGTAGCCCGTCTCTTCCCGCAATTCTCTTAGGCCAGCCGTAATGTAATCCTCTCCTTCATCACACATACCGCCCGGTATTTCGAGGGTTATCTCTCGGGTCCCATGACGATATTGCTCGACGAGAATCACATGGTTGTCAGGCGTAAGAGCGATCACATTCACCCAGTTCGGCATGTCCAGGTAAACAAAGGTTCCCTCTTTTTCTTTGTTCCGCTGCGATGCCGCATGCATTTGAAGCAAAGAAAACACACGGGTTTTGTGAAGGATCTTTTCTTTACGCACCCGCCATTTTGCCAAAGTAAACATATCGGACTCCCTTTTTGGAATTGAAAAAGCGCATTTGGTGTTCATGTAGCATATAAGCCCCGTATTACAAGGATGTGTTTCATGAACAAGTCTCTTATCATTAAAGTGCTACTCTCTCTCCTCGGTGACGGAGAGGCTTTGGACCAAGGTTACTATGCCGCACTGGATATCTTACTTCCCGAACACGAAAAACCACTTTTAAAACAAAAGCACACATTGTTTCAACTTCTTGAGACGCTTCGAAAGGTCAATGAAGACCAACAAACCACATTGGTCTTGCGTGCCGTTCTGCTGGGACTGCGACTGCAAGAGCCCGTTGTCCTGGAGAGAAGCAAACGTCTAGCGGCACATCTGAATATCGACATCGAGAAGGCGGAGAGATATTTGGAAACGTTTGTTTCCCAACGCTTGGCTTCTACACCGAGCATCAAAGAGTTTCTCCATCCCCCCGGTTTCATTCAACACATCCGAGACCTACTATACCCAAATCCAATAAAACGCGTTGCACACATCTCTCCGGTGCACTACAGACACCCAAAGGATGTGGAAGCCACAACGGCACTGGAGAAAAATTATCCCTTTGAAGCCCTCGCTCGATTGGTCAGTAAAGAATTAAGCGAAAAAGCGATGAGCATTCAAAACTCCGCCAACGCCATCAAGGTCGATAACCAACAGTTTCCACAATTGCACCACCGATTTCAAAACATCGCAAAACGCCTGGGTATTCATCCCATTCCGGATCTATTTCTGGCAAAGGGTCCCTTGAATGCCTACACCGCCGGTGTGGAAAATACGTTTGTCGTGTTGCAAGAGGGTGCCATTTCACAGCTATCCGCCGCGGAACTGGACTTTGTCATCGGACACGAACTCGGCCACGTAAAATTTGAGCATGTTCTTTATCAAATGATTGCACAGCTCGCAGTCGCACAAGGAATGCTGCTGAGCCCCAATATGCTCCTCGGACGGATTGTTGGAATGGGTATGAGTATGGCAATTCGAGACTGGGCAAGAAAGGCAGAACTATCCTGCGACCGAGCCGGCCTACTCGCATGTCAGAATCCCCATGCGGCCATTAAAGTGATGCTACGATTTGCCGGTGTTCCCCCAAGCGAGCTCGAGGACTTCAATATCGAGGCCTATCTCGCGCAATATGAAACCTTCACCCATGAGAGCAACAGCGGATTGGGACGACTTTTCCAAGGATTGAACAACACACATCCTTGGATTATCGAACGAATACAGGCCATTCGCTTGTGGATAGAAGAAGGACATTACCAGTCTTTGTTGTCGGATAGCCCGCTGGAGACCACGGCAAGTCAGCATTCCTTCGAAAGGGCTCCGTTGTTGCGATTGCTAAACCTACCCAAGCGCTGGACAGAGACACTCCAAGCACAAAGTGATCCCGTACACTGGGTCATCGGAGAAAGGGAAAAAGAGAGAATGAAATTGCTCCATCTTTGGTCGAAAAGCGAGTCCAACTTCATCTCGCAACAAGATTTTCGAGATCACCCTCCCATTCTGCCCGGAGACACCGTACTCTATTCCCTTCATGCATCTGCCTTGCTTTCCAGTACAGAACGGAAACAAATAGAAGAGATACTCAAAATCCCACATATACATCTCGCGCTGGCCGTTTGGGGATTTAACAACCAAGAAGATGAATTAACCGATGAAGAAGATACAGCTGAACTCGAGAGCAGACTCCAAGAATATATTGCACAGCGCCCTATAAAAGTCTTGTATCTAAATG
Source organism: Myxococcota bacterium (assembly GCA_036127535.1). GTDB lineage: Bacteria > Myxococcota_A > UBA796 > UBA796 > UBA796. The sequence goes on from JAYYRF010000363.1 coordinate 3,298, forward strand.
AAGACGAACCGTTTCAATGGACACGCGAAGAGGAATATTCGATCGCACAAGCGCAAAAATACATCTTTGAACAGATACGCCAAAACCCCATAGATGTGATGGAAACCGTCGCCTCCCAAAAGAAGAAATACAAAAAAGCAAGTCTGGTTATACAAACCGGCTTAGAAGAGCTCAGGCAATCTTTCCCCGTTTGGTTCGAGCCGATGAACCTTGAAGAACGGCGACACGAAGGTATGAAAAGGTTACTCGATGAAATCCAATCCATATACCAAAATGCATTTCAACACGAATACCCCTCTCCATCAGAAGTCGCATTGCAAAAGCGCTCCACCGAAATCTCGAAAACGCTCGTCGCTGCAGGAATCGGAAGCTTGGGATTTGGTGCATTGATCTTACCGACTCTGCCCGTATGGGTGATCGCAACAGGAATTGGAATTGGTGTAGCCAGTTTTGGCGCTGGTCGATGGGAGTTGCAAAGTCAGCACGAAAAGACCATGAAAAATCACCTCCGTCAACTGGATGAATGGATACAACTCAACCAAAAGCAAGCCCTGCTCTTTATCGAGAGCCAAGAGAAAAAGCTCGACACCCTCGCGAAAGATGTCGAACACAAAGGTTGGGAGAAGAGCATCCTAGAAATTGAAAAAATTTGGGAAGCAAGTTCCAGTAATTCGTGATAATGGTTAGCGATGCAAACCTTTGAAGAATACAGAATCACGCGAGAAAAGAGCGCGGAACTGCTTTTAGCTATATCTGAGCAACTCACGTTACTCGGAGGAGAAGCCAAAGCCAAAAGTTTACAAAGCGCCGCTAAACGATTGCTGTCGAACGACTTTCGCATCATATTCTGCGGAGAATTCAAACGAGGGAAAAGTACGTTAATCAACGCTTTGCTCGGTAAAAAATCACTTCCAATGAAGGTCGCACCCTGTACCGGAGTGATTACGGAAGTCAAATACGCATCCAAAGCGGAAGTGCTCGTCTATCCTTTGGAAGGAGAGCCCTTTCAAGCTCCCATAGAAGACCTCAAAAAGCACATCGCTATCCAAAATAACGAAACCCCTGATATCTCGCGGGTCGAATTGTTTTTTCCGCTCGAGCTGTGCAAAAATGCCATCACACTCATCGATTCTCCCGGCTTGAACGAGGATTGGCGTCGAACACAGATCTCTTTGCAAGAATTAAGCAAAGCCGACGCCGTTGTCATGGTTCTCTCTTGTGAAATGGCATTGTCGCGCTCGGAGATGGACTTCATTCAATCTCGTCTTTTGGATCGCAAATTAGGCACCTTTTTTGTTTGGAATCGCTATGATGCGATTTGGAACGACAACGAAGAAATCGCGGCACTCAGAGAGCGCTCGCAATCAAGATTGTCAAAGTACAATGCGCAAACCTATTATCTATCTGCAAGAGAAGCCCTGGTCGCACAACTCAAATCCGACGAGCAACGTCTTTTGCGTTCTGGTCTTCCTTCTTTCATGGATTCTTTGGAAAAGTTCCTAACGGAGAAACGCGCATCGGTTAAGCTCGTTGAACCTCTGCAACTCGGCCTAAAAGCCGCACAGTACGGGGCAAACATTTTATCCTTACGCGCTCTAGCACTCCTCAATGCTCCGCTAGAAGATCTACGAAAGCGGGAAGCTCGGCTGCGTCCACGCCTCGATGAACTCGAGCGTCAACGAAAGCTCTTGAGTGAAGCGATCGAAGAGTCGATCGAAGACATTCTCAACGATCTAATCGAGTGCTTGGATGATTTTTTGGGTTCAATGGCAACCCAGGCGTATAACGACTCCGCGGACATCCTGTTTCCGTCGGATGCCAATCGACAAGAAAGACAAGATTTCCTGGTGAGATGGTATCGGCAGTGGCTACGAGAAGCCCTCCAAAAACTCGCGAAAGAGCAGATGGAGCCCAAATTGCGACAAGGTTTTGAAGAACTAAAAGAGGATCTCCAAACCCAACGCAAAATCTTTCACGCCAATCTGCAAGATATTTTAGACCTTGACGAAGGACTCGATTTATCTTCCGCGCCTCTTTTTGATACCGAATGGATCAAGGAGCTCCCCCTCTTTATATCCACAGCCCTTGCACTCCTCATACTCGGTGCCAGCTCCAGTGCCATCGCCATTTCCTTACTCGGTCTCGGAGCACTGCGCGCATGGCTTGCGGGACAAACAGTAAACGAACTCGAGCGAAGAAAATTCGCGGAAGCGTTGGCCAAAACGTTAAAGAGCAAACGAGCAGAGATTATCAAACTGCTGCGCGAGCATTTGGAAACCTCCTGCCGAGAAATGCACCAAGAGATCGACCAAGAAATGGATCAACTCATTAAAGACACCAACTTACAGCTCCAAAGCGCGATTTCTTCCCGAGAAGAAGGCGAAAATAAAGCAGAACAGGAACGAGAAAAGATCCTCTCTTGCCAGCATGCCCTCAAACAGCACTTTTTGCAGTTGAGTGAGATAGCCCAAGATGAATAATCCCGCCACACAAGCAATCGAAATCCTCAATGCTGCTCTCAAAAAGGGAGAATGGCTCAGTCCGGAAGAAACCTTTCAAATCAAGAGACGCATCAAACAACTCCAGCGTCGCTCCGATGATCCGCGCACCTTTATCGCTTTTATCGGGGAAAAAAAGGCGGGTAAGACAGCCTTGGTCAAGGCGCTCACCGGTGTACCGCTGCCCGTCGCCGTACGCGAGTGCACGGCAGCCATTTGTGAGATTCAAGTTGGCTTAGACTGGCACCACGACGCAACCCACGCAGATGGTCAAATCGAAAGCTTCAAACCCCTAGATGACAGCAAAGAAGCGGACGATCTCGCCCAAGCAAAAGAGAACGAAAAAGACGCTTCGCATCGAGCGACCGAAGATTACTTACTCGCCCAAAAGAGGCTAGAACGAGCCCAACAAGCCGTCATTGAACAACAAGAGCTTCGTTCCGAGGCAGAGAAAAAACTGCGGGCGGCACGCGCAACCTTCCAAGAGACGCTCGGTTCGAATCCGTGGCTTTGGTCATTTTTATCCCTGTTTGCTTGGCTTTCTAAAGCGATTCGCCTCCGACTGGCAGCCATCGAAGAGACCAAACAGCTCGAGCAAAAAGCCGAACAAGATCTCGAAGACGCAGATCAAATACTCGCTGACAAAAGGCGACTCGAGCAAGAAGCGTCCGATTCTCTCCCAAACATTTGGCAAAACAGTCAAGGTGCGACACAGGCCGCCCAAAAGATTTTGAAAGAAGCCGAACAGGCGTATGAAAGCGCCATTGCGGCAAACCAACAAAAGTTTCAGAATGAAATCAGCAATCTCATCGATGTCAAAGAATCACCGGTAGAACGCATTACCATTCACACTCCGAATGCCAATATCCCGTACGATGTCGTTCTACTCGATACCCCTGGTTTTAATACCGACCTCGAAGCTCATCGACGAAGAGCCTGGGAAGCGATTGAAGAGATGGCCGATGTCTGTATTTTGGTATCGGACTTGCGTCAGCCTATGCCAGATACCGCTTTGAGTATGCTCGACCGACTGGAGCCGTTTTGTCCATACATGCACGTTGCTCTGACCAAAACCGATCTTGCACTGGCTGAGGCAGAAGATTTGGGGGAAGACCCCGAAGAAGAAGTCAGAGACGCGGAAGCGGTCGCACGGGCAAGAATTAAGCGACACTGGGATCGTCCCATGAATATTTGGACGGTCGCCTCCATCAACGAACAAGATCAGCGTTTGGCACGCGCCCTTTTTCAAGACTTTTGGAAACAACTTCCCAAAGATGCCCGAACCTCAAAATCGCGGCTGCTGGGCATCCATGCGCTGCGGGAATTTATGGATATCTTGACGGTTCACATTCACAGCATGAAGGCAAGTCTTGCAAAAATAGATGAAATCGCCGCCGATTTGGCATACTCTATGGCTGCTCAGTTGGAAGAACACGCTCCAGAGGTACAAGAGCGATCTGAAAAATTACTTCGCCGCTTGAAGCTAGACGGAGCAGAGCAACTCGGCAAATTAGAACTCAAATGGGTAGACAGTATTTCAAACTGCGAAACCAAACGCCAATTGAAGATGCATTGGGATACGCTGCAAAAAGACATGCCCACAGCCTATAAACAAACCGCCGCCTCTCTCTCGTTGTCACTCGACCAAAGCATACGCTCCATTGCAGGATATCTCTTTCACGGAGAAGGTGAACTGGAGGTGAGCCAACCATCGCAACTCCAAACAACCGATCAAGAGATTGAAGAGAACAATTCAAAAACCAAATGGCTTTGGACCGCCGGTGGTATGGCGGCCGGAGCAACCGTAGCATTAATGTTGAGCAGTAGCGGTTTTGGATTGCCCCTTCTTTTTGCTGCGGGAGCCGGTGGCGGTGTCGCCAACCTGCTCTTATCTCCATTGGCCAAAGCCAAAGAAGATTTGCAGAAGAATATACAAAAAAGCGTTTCCAAAGAGATCGAAAATATGAACCAACAGCTCTCCGGCCTACAAGAGGAAGTCGCAGAAAAAATTCTGAAGGCCGCAGAGAAGGAATTACAAAAAGAGTTGCAAAAACGCGAAGCAGAGACCCGAAAAAAGAAAGAAGACGAGCTGCGTAAGGTCCAAGCGTTGCTCAATTTCATCCTCGAAGAACGCAAGCAGCTCGTGAGAACCAAAACGCGCTTCAAAGGTTAGCTTGCTTCCGTATCCACAATCGTAACTCGAAAGCATACTCATGTAGATAGGGTAGGATTGAATTGGCTTGCTGTAACAAAAATGAGATCTCCTGCGGATTTTTCTGCAGTGCGGTTGAGAAAAGTTCAATGATAGATTGTGGGTCCACACTACACAGTTGTCGTAAAAAGGAACCGTTCATCTTTTCGACAAAGGATTCTTTCGCTCGTTGAATCGCGAAGGTATCACCCAAAGAAATCAACTTACTCATCGCTTGAGAGGCCAAAACGCCCCCTGAATCTAATTCCTTCTTTAAATCATCAATCGATGCTTCCTCAACCCAAATTGCATACAAGCGATGTCGAACCGTTGGCTCTAGGCGCCGCCAGTCACTCGAAAGTAAAGACGCTTCTGCACCTCGGAGTCTGAGTTGATCAATCAACAGCAAGGCAAGAGTGGGATTTAGATTTTTTCCCGTTCCCCACAACCGTAGTAGTCCTGTAATGACCCAATCCTCCTCAAATTGAGGACTAATGCGAATATAATGCAAGAGCTCTTCAATCGAAAAACCAGGTGTTTGATCGAAAGCGAAACCAGGTACAGATATAAAACTCCTCTCCAGTGGTTTGGGATCTTGGCACAACCAATATCGCAAAGATGCGACAAAAACGGGATCCCAAGGACGATGACGATGAATGATCGACCCCCACCAAAGCCGATGTGGTTCTGCAGACTGTAAAAAGATCTCTTGAATTAGTGGCAATGCTTCCTCGCGATAGGGAGAGAGCCATGACGGCCACTGTTTCGTCTGAAGAATCTCCCTTTGCGCAACGGAAAAAGCCCAATCTGGAAGCGTCGACTGCAAGGTCGCAAACGTGAGCAATTCTTGCCGCCGGCGGGCTTTTTTATCCATACGCCAGGCGATTCGTAAGAGCGACTCATTGCGACTTAGCGCTTCGTTGATGCGTTGATCCAAGCGAGGTGCCTGCTCGATCCAGCGTTCCAAAACGTGCCTGTCTTTACGCTCAAGCAGAAGACGAAACAGCCTTTCTTCGAGAGAATCGTCAATGGAAAGCTGCCCTGACCACAAGGCCAAAAGAAAGGACGCTTCCCCTGCATCGTACAGAACCTGCCCCAATCGAAG
>JAYYRF010000364.1:0-6260 GCA_036127535.1 Myxococcota bacterium
GAGAGCGAGAGAGACGTGATGACCGGAGTCGTATTTTCAACGGTTATGCTGTCTGAGGAGTCTGTTGTATTCTGATTGCTGTCGGTAGCGGTGATCGTGCACGAGATTGTGTCGTTGGGTTGAGCGATACTGTTATCCAGCGTGAGGGTGTCACCGGTGCCGAGGGTGCTTCCCGTCGTGTGGTTTTCCCAAAGATAGGCCAACGAAGACAAGCCCCCATCCGGATCGAGCGCCGCACCGGTGCAGGTGAGCGCCGTATTGCTCTTTACACCAGTGTCCGGTGTGATTTGGGCGCTGACTACGAAAGCAGGTGCATTTTGCTCTACTGAGATGGTGATGGACGCGCTGTCGCTTTCCCCGTATCCGTCTTCTGCAACCGCGACGCATTCGATCTCGTCCAAACTGCTGGCCATGCTGTTGGTCAAGGTGATGCTCGCGCTCACTCCCAGCGTAATTTGGGTCGTGAGATTGCTCCACTCGTATGATATCGTTGGTGTTTCCCCATCCAAATCGCTGGCCGTTGCCGTGCATGTAATGGTGTCACCCAGCCGAAGCACACTCTGATCCAAGGTGATGGCGTCAATGGTCGGCGCTTGGTTTTGGACGGATGCCGTGGCAGTATCCGTGGCCGATTCACCAGCGGCGTCTTGCACTTCTACACTGCATACAATCGTGTCATTGGGAAGGGCGTCACCTTCGATGAGGGTATACGTCACACCCGTCCCCAAAGCGGATCCGGACGTGCTGTTGGTCCATGTGTAGGTTTCTACAAGCGTCTCTACATCCGGATCGCTTGCGCTAACGCTACATGTCAGGGTTTCTCCAATATAGGGTGTAGAAGGATTGATATGGACGTTATTGATCTCAGGGGCAGTGTTTTCAACGGTGACGCTGGTGGTATCGCTGGAGCTATCGTCGGAATCGCTTGCTTGGTAGGTGCAGGTGACGACGTCACCGGGTGCGACGGCGGATGGAAGCAGCGTGATGCTGCTGCCCGAACCGAGAACCATCCCGGTGTTTTGGTTTTCCCAAGAGTACGATTCAGAGAGGGTTTCACCATCCAAGTCCGATGCGCTGCCACTACAGGTGAGGATCTCAGAACTGGTGGGATTGGCGGGGGAAATGCTCACTGCATCGATAACGGGAGGCGTGTTTGCAATGGTGATCGATTGCTCCGTGGAATTTCCATTTTGGAAACCGTCGTTCGGGGTCACACGCACCGTCCATAGTTCTCCTTTGGTGGTGTCGGCGCTAAGAATTGTGGCGGAGGTATTGTTTGTGGTGATACCGTTTTGCAGCCACTCGAACTGATAGGTGATGTTGTCACCATCTGCATCGTTGCTACCGGATGCAACCGCGATGAGGTTGTCTCCGGTTTGGGCAGGGGTTGGCGAGATGGTGACGATGGGAGCGGTTGGGCTATTGTTTACGCGCAAAGAAAGCGTTTCGGTTGTATTGAGACCGGCTGGATCGGTTGCCGTAACCAAGATGTTGTGTATACCTGCACGAAGGGAAGCAGATGTGAAGTTAATGTTGCCGCTGCTGTCGGGGGATTGATTGGAAATCAGCCCATCCAAATCCGAGTTCCAAGATACCGATATTTGAGAGGGGATATCCTCGTTGTCGCTGACGGTTGCGGAAAAAGAGATGCTCGAGCCGAACTCTGCGAGATCTCCATCGATCGGCGTTGCGATATTGAGAACCGGCGGAGTGCCGATGCTTAAGATGATGGTGTCGGTGCACAACGCACCGACTTCATCGCTGACTTGCAAGCTGATTGTATGGGTTCCGGCGGTAAGGGTGTCGAAGGGAAGAGACACTTCTCCAGCGCTGTTCACCGTGCCGCTGCCCATGTCTCCATCGCGGTCGGATGCCCACATGATCTGTAATTCTTCACTGGGTATGTCTGTATCGGTTGCCAGTCCGCGAAACACGACCATCTCTGAGAGGGTCGCAGCAGATCCGTCGGTTGGTTCCGTGATCGAACATTCCGGTCGACTGTTTTCTCCGTTTACCAGCACGACAACACTGTCGGTTGTCGTTTTACCTGAAAGATCGGTCACGCTAAGCTGAATGAGATGTGAACCTTCGCTGAGATATCCCGCTGACTCGACGTTCCCATTGGCATCGGCCGTGCTCAAAAGGGGGAGTTCTCCGTCGAGGTTACTTTCCCAAGAGATCTCGAGGTCGGGAGGCACATTTTCCACATCGGATACTTCTGCTTGAAAAGCGATCATTTCATCGCTATAGTAGCTTCCTGTCTCGATGGGGGAGATGATACTGGCGCTCGGAGCTTCGTTGGGGATAATCGTGACCTGTACACTTTCCATCGCGGCCGCACCTTCCGGGTCGCGGGCTTGGACGGTTACCGTTGCGTCGGTATCCTCGAAAGAGATGCTGCAAAGACTTTCACCATTCTCGCTGGGGGCACTCCAATCGCATATCGTTTCTCCGTCCTTGACCCATGTGACGTCGAGTTCAGAGGCCAAATGGTTCGCATCGCTGACCTGTGCGATAAAGTCGACGCTTTGGCGTTCATCAATTTCGATGGACGCATCGTGTGAGGTAATGGTGATCTCCGGAGTATTGTTGAATACTTTGGTTGTTGTATCACTTGCACAGGCGACCATAAACGGGAGTATAAAAGGAAGGCTTCGCATATTTTTCTCCAAAGTGTAGATGTATTGTATATGATATTTTAGTGTTTGTATCTTTTCAGGAAGCGTCAGAGTTTTTCTCGATGGGATGTGAAGATTCGTCCTCTTCTTGGAGATAGGTTTTGGGTCGATATAAGAAGGCAACGAATACAAAGCCGATTGCGGTGCCGAGCATTAGTTTGGTAAAGAACCAAAAATAGGCTGCGCCTTCTAAATTGGTTTGTCCGCCGATCATCGTATGGTTGGAAAACTCGACCTCATCGATACCACCTCGTTCTTTTCGTATTTGCTTCTCTCCCTTTTCTCCATGCAGTTCGATGATCCGTTTTTCTCGCCAGTTATATGGTCGTTCCACAGACGAATCCTTCTTGGGGCGACTGATCTCGGATATCCATACTATATCGTGCGGGGTCATATATTTTTGGTCGGCTCCCAAAGACGTGATACGAAAGCGATTCCGGTTTTCCATGCGGTATTGTAAGGTGGAGCCCCAACCATCCTTGAAGTCCTTGAGAAGCGCGGTTCCTTCTTCGGTTTTGGGAAGAGTGTTCTCGTGGGCTCGGGTGTGTTGTTCAATTATTTGATAGGCGCGCTTCAGTAAATCGTCTTGTGATGTGGTGAACGTATAGGCGCGCTCTTTGTCAAACTGGACGATGATATCGTCCAAGCCACCTTGGCGGCTATCGAAGCCGACCAGGGTGAGCTGTAGCTTCTCTGCACGCTCCTCGAGAACGATGGGGTTGCCTTGGAGATCGACTTGGGCCTCGATGTGCGCTTTTATATCGGCCTGGCTTTGAATGGTGAAAATTGGAGGTTCATCGGGATTGGTCTGCTCTTTTTTGGTGTTGATCGCTTCGTGTATGGACTCGATGACCTCGAGTTGTCCCGGAACCTGTATGACTGAATTGACGGCCGCCGTAAAGAAATTACCGAGCGACACTGACATGAGGAAGAGCGCCATGACGACGGATTTCATCGCTCGAGGGGCTTGTGTGTATGCGAATTCTAAGCAGGTAATCGACACCATGACTTCAGAAGCGGTCAAGATCGCATAGGAGGAGACTTGCCATCCAATCGAGGGGAATTGCCCCTGATCGATCCAGCTTTGTAGGACGGATACGGTCGCGAACCCAGCGGTCATTACAAACAGTCCGATGCTCACCTTCCGCAGGGGAGACAACGGGAAAAATTTGGATATCAAGGCGTATATACCGGGAAATTTGATGGCTTTAATGCCGTTGAACAGCGGGACAAAGAGCACGATCATAATGGGATTGATCGATTGAATCTGTGATGAGAGCCATTCGATGCCGAGCCAGTTTCGATTGAGATCTTCGGCTTGCAGTACCCAAGAAGACCCTGTTTGATCGAAAAGAGCCCAAAAGACAGCGACAAAGACGAAGATGACTCCCAATTTCAGCAGAACCAAAATCCCCTCTACTGAAAAGGTTTCCTTGATAAATTTCATGCCCGGTGGTGGGATGTGTACGAAGACTTTGCGCCCCATCCAAAAGACGACGGTGGCGATCGCCATCAGAACACCCGGAACGCCAAATGCCCAATGCGGGCCCAAGTGTTCCAGTAGGAGTGGGGTCAAGATGGTGGAAATAAAAGCTCCCACGTTGATCGATATGTAAAACCACCCAAAAACTTTTGAAATCCAATGTTTGTTTGAACGACCGAATTGATCACCAACGTGTGCGGAAACACAGGGTTTGATACCACCAGAGCCCAACGCAATCAGAGCGAGACCACTCATAAGCCACCCTTCTGGCGTCAAGCCGGCTGATCCCATAAGCGCCAAACAGAAATGCCCGAGACAGTACACGATGGATAGGGTTAAGATCGTTCGATACTTCCCTAGGAAAGTATCGGCGAGCAGTGCACCCAAAATGGGGGTCAGGTACACCCAAAAGGTAAAGTCGTGGTAGCGCGCTACCGCTTCTGCTTTGCCCATGGCTTTGGTGGCGGGATTGTCAGAGAGAAGGTGTAGATATTGATGCATGAAAATGATCAAAATTCCCTTCATGCCGTAGAAGCTAAAGCGCTCGGCCGCTTCATTTCCAATAATGTATGGGATACCCTTCGGTAGATTTTTCGTTGCGACAGGGGCGCTTAGGTAGTTTTCGTTCTTCATTACGGAACCTTGTAATTTGGGGGTTCTTGCCGTCAGGCTATTATATTCGGCTGATCGAATCCGGGGTAGAAAATACTCCGTTTGACCCGAGGAAAGCTCTTGAGCCGGTATTTGTAATCGAGGCAGCGGTCGAATGAAGTCGAACATGATACAACCTTGAAAAAAGGAGCAATACCGCGTGGCGATAACACCTGAAAAACAACATGGGAGAACCTATACCCCTCCAGAAATCGCGCGCTTTTTATCCGATCAGCTTTGTCAGACCCTACCGAGCGATCCCGCCGCATCGGTTCATATACTCGATCCGTCTTGTGGCGATGGTGCTTTACTGTTGGCATTGACATCGGCTCTGCTGAAGCGGGGCTATCAAAACATTCAACTGTACGGTATCGACAACGAACCTTGGGCGATTGAGCAAGCGCGCAGTCAACTCGAAAAAACCTTTGGAGAGATGGTGTCACTAAATCTGAAGGTTCAAAATTATGCACAGTGGGTCACACCGTATCTGCAAGGAGACGAGACGATCTTTTTTGATATGATCATTACCAACCCTCCCTATGTGCGCACCCAGTACCAAGGTGCTTTGGAGTCTGTGCAGCGAAGAATGAAGGAGCTGGGTTTAAAAGGTGATCTCTTCTTATTATTTCTTCAAACCCTTCCGCTTGCCCTCAAACCCGATGGACGAATGGGCGGTATCGTATCGAATAAGCTTTTACAGACCAAGGAGTGCCGTGGCGTTCGTCAGTATTTGTTGTCTCGTTATCAGATAGAAGGGTTGTGGGATTTGGGGGATACCAAGCTGTTTGAAGCACACGTTTTGCCACTCTTGTTTCTTCTTAGCAACAAAAAACCATCGAAAACGACCAAGATGACGACGGTGTATGAGTCTCGTGGGAAGCAGGCAACGCGCCGGGTTAGCCGTCTGAACGATCTGCTGGTATCGGAGGGTTGCTGGGGATTCGAAGCGCGCTGCTTCGACGTGAACCAGGGTTTTTTGCGCAGCACAAATGGAATATGGACGATCGAGAATGATCGCATACGCCGCTGGCGAACCCGAGTAGAAGAGCGTACCGCCTTTCGTCTGCAAGACTGCGGAACCATTCGCAACGGCCTGAAGACGACGGCCAACAAAGTATTTATCCGGCATCGAGATGTGCCAGTATGGGAGCAGCAGCTCTTCTCTTCGCTCGAACTCGTTTTTCCTCTCGTTGTGACAAAGGACGCCAAAGCGTACCGTGCGGACAAGCCGAGCGCTTGGGTTTTGTATCCCCACGATGCAGATGGTTCTCTCTTGTCATTAGAAGGGTATCCTCTATCCAAGCGATATCTGGAGATGCATTATCAGACCTTGTCAGCGCGAAGCTATGTGGAACAAAAAAAGTGGTATAAACATCATGTGGGGCAGAGCTGGGCCGTCTTTCGCCAGCCCAAGCTGATTTGGAAAGAGATCTCTCGAGTGCCCGAAG
>JAYYRF010000365.1:0-13662 GCA_036127535.1 Myxococcota bacterium
GGTACCGCACCCGGTACGGTATCCAGTTCGAGAAAATCCTCCGGAGACAGACCAACCAAGTCGGATGGCTCAATTTCCGCGAGTCCCGCCGTGGCGCCGGTGTAGGTAAAGCCCGTGTTCAGTAGGCCCACAAAGTGAACGGGGAAGTTATCATTGCCGCTGGCCACTTTGTTTAGGGATGTCGTTTCGACATCGTATCGCCATACCCAAACCTTGTTGGGGTTTCCGTTCTTTGGAACCGCAATGTAAATCTCCTCTTGAACTTGGGGATGCATTTTGGCATAGATGGACAGATACGTCAAAATGTCGTTGTCGACTTTCGGTTTACACTCGTTTTCGAACAAGAATAGCTGCTTAACGAAGTCGATCGTCATTCTCTTGCGGGCATCGTCCAAGACGCTGTAGGACTTCTCATCGGTTTTAATCGCCTCTAAGCGGTCGGTTAAACCATGACCGCCCTTTTTGTCCTTGAGGTAAATATCCGTTCGCCCCAGCAAGATCTCTTTTTGACCCAACTCATCGACTTGAACCGGTAGGCCATTGAAGAGGATTTCATACTGTTTATCGAACTTCTCTTTTTTAAACACATCTTCCATTTGAAAATCTATACGCATCGTCGGAAAGACACCTTGTCGTATTTGCTCCAAATAAAATTCAACTTGGGCAACCGTATCTGGATCGTCTAATTTCTCCATGAGTGCCGGCTCTTGTTCGGCGAGGGTTGCAGCGAGATATTGGTAGTAATTAAGTTGGGTTGCACCAATGTATTCGTAAAAAGGTGCCCCCATCTGAAATTCGGAGACGTTGTCCGCAGAACGACCGATCTCGGTATACAACAGGAACAAGGGTTCCCGCAGTTCGATGCGATCGACAAACCAAATTTCTTCGGCGAGTTCTCTCAAGGTTCGCGCCTTTTCAGCCCATTGATTCGAGTCCAGTTGGTCGTATCGAATGCTGGCCGTATCTTGAACCAGTGATTGAATCTTTCCGACGACGGAAGAGGGAACTTTCGCCGGTTGATCACTGGGCGGGATCGTACGATCTTTCAATTCTCGACCCCCTTGGTACAGATCGATCGCGGGTAGGAATGTGACGTTGGTACGCGAAATGGCGCTCTGCACGTTCAACTTTAGTGTAGCGTCGTTGTGATCGGTTGTTGTGTTTTGCCACTTTAAAACTACGACGCGAGCAGCTTTGGCGTTCTTGGCTGCCTCCTCCGCCTTCTCTTCGGCCGCTATTTCCTCGGCCTTCTTTTTCTTTGCTTCATCGTTTCCAAACGGCAATGCTTCAGCGGAATTCAGAAGCGTAAAAGAGAGTAGAAAAGTGCTAAACATATTATTTCTCCATCGAAAAAAATCATGTGATCCTAGGTATTCAAATATAGAATTCCATCTCCCTTCGCAATGATTTTCCTCCGTTACGCAAAAATAACAATCTACGAGCATCTTTGAAGCTCACATCGCGAATAAAATAGACGTTGACGGCTTAAAAAAGCTTTCTCACGTACAGAACGCAGCTTGTATAATGAATTTACACTCGGAGAGAACGATGCGTCTTTTATACCCTCTAATCTTCTCTTGCTTCGTTTTTTTCCAACCACCTACGGCCTATGCACACGGAATTTGGGGGCATATTCATGTGACGGGTTGGGCAATTGAAAACCTCCCGCCCGGAGAATTGAGAGATTTTTATGCCGATCCTGAGGTATTCAATGCCGCTTTGTTTGGATCCGCCTTTACGGACTCCGGTCTATTCCCCTTGGCGGGTAGCTTGGCAGAAAAGTCGGAAGAGTATGCGGAACATACGCATTGGGAACCCTTTGTGACGAAGTTTATAGAATGGATCCAAATCAACGATCCGCCTCCTTGGAATACACCAGCGTCACGAAAACGCGTCGCATTTCTAATGGGTGCCGCTTCTCACGGACTACAAGACGAGATCTTCGACTCCCTTTTCTTGCACCAAACCGAAGAAAACGATGAACAAGGTCAAAGCGTCGTAGATCCGGCCAGTGATGGGTTTTTGGCGGCTGATGGTCATATACGCTTCTACCCGGAACCGTATATACCGATGGATGCGCTTTTGATTCTCTACCAAGATCTACACCACGAAATTACGGAAGATGTGATTCAAACCAGCGTCGACATGATGATCGGCCTATACATTAATCCCGACACGGGCCCCGATGTTGCCATGAGTTTGGGTTTACAGCATGAAGAAAATCTTCCTTGGACGCGGACGCATTATCTCGATCCGACCGTTCCGGGAAGTCTCCGCTCCGAAATTATCCCGACAATGCGCTATATGGAGGCTATTTGGAAACGACTACACCAAGAGTTTGAAGCGCAAGATCTCGTAATTGCAACCTTTCCAGAGCGACCGAGGAGACTTCGTAGCGAGGAACATCAAAAAACCGATAGTTGGGTCTCCTTCATGTTTGGAGCCGGTGTCAATATAGAAACGCTATCCGCTCGTTGGACGGACACCCAAGGACAAGACGTTCCGTTTTCGTTGCGCGGCACGCGTTGGGGACAGCAATGGACACGGATTGTCCGTCTCCAGCCCGCCGTCGATCTCCACCGCGGCGGCTGGTACCATATTACGCTTTCGCAAGGTGCACAAAGCAACGCCGGTGTCGTCTCAGAAGACTCCGATCTTTGGTTTCAAGTAGACTGCGATCCCTCCTTTGTAGAATGCCCAAACTATACGATAAAGAATGCAGCCATAGATCCCACAGAAAATACAGAGGATCAGCCCCCCGTCGAACAAGGATGCAACACATCGTCCCAAAAGACCTCTTTTTGGACGCTTTTCCTAATCTTCGTGTTCGGGTGGTACAGGCAGAACTTACTCAAAAAAGGTGCTGTAAGACCACAAGAAGATCGGATTTAAAATATAAATTGCATCATAAACGCCCGCCTCAAGTTCTGCGCGGGTATGGTATGTGGTTGGGTATCCATCTTCATCTACGGAGAGAGTCCACTCTTCGTGTGCAGCGACAGTAAAGGTGTGGCTTGCCCATGTAGAAGGTTCCCACAAATTAGATGCCCACGATCCAGCGATTAGGTAGTCATTTCCATACAGATATTGCAAACGTTCGTTGGTAGACTCCTGCACCGCCGCTTCTACGTCCGCGCGAAGTGCTCCGCCAAAACCCACACCCCATGCGTGGTCAATTTTCTCTTCCAAATCTCCATACACGTCGGGATTCCACTCTGCACAACCATCACTCGTCACAATTTGCACGTCTTCTACCGATGGAAGTAAAAACCCCTGCTGTGACATCGCAACCGGATTTTCGGAATCGGTTACATCATCAAAACTCCAATCGCTTACTACGACGGAACCCGAATCCAAAACGGCGGCTACCGAGCAACTCTCGGATTGATCGTCATTGTAGAAGACGATCTGCACATAAGGGTTTACCTCCGTCTCATCGATAAAAAAAGAGCGAACCGTATCTCCTTCTAAGCCGAAGAATGAGAACATCGTGAACAACGACGGCTCAAAAAAAGATTCCTCTTCTTCAATCGCGGTATCGATGACACTCGCAGTGGGCTCCTCATTCGCATCCGAATCGGTTGGCTTTACGTCTGCACAAGACCATAGTAAGAATAATATCATATTCACTCCTCTTTCCTTCAGGACAAAAGCATAACCTCTTTCTTTGGAGCATTAACAAGAGCCAAATACCTTTTTTACAAGCCTTTGTGATAAACGGTAAAATTACACGGCGTCGACAAGTGATCAGCCAAATGTCCGTAGCTTCTTGCAAAGGGCTCTGTTCGTATGGGAACATATCCGATGCGCGTATACCAACGATGCAAAAAGCGTTTCACCGGATGCTCCCAGTCTTTGGGGGTTAGCAATTCGAGCTGCATGACACGGGCACCCCTCTCGCGACCGTAGTTTTCTGCCGCCGTTACCAAGTCTCGCCCAATCCCTTTTCCACGAAGCTCCGGGTGAGCGACCAAAAGACCAAATTCCGCTATGTCGTCTGAGAGCATCTGCACGCAAACGCAACCGACCGGCTCCTTTGCATGCCGCGCCAGTAAAAGTCGTTGGTTCGACAATAACAATTGCACCTCTTCCGCAGATGTACGCGGCATCGCTGCCCCATCGTATTCCTTCCACATACCGGCCTCTGCCGATGCATACACGAGATTAATCAGTCGCGATAGCGCGGCCGCATCATCCTCGTGTGTGCCGAGTGATATTGGAATATTCATCGAGCTAGATCGTTTTGAGAGAGCGCATACCGCGACCGCCATATCCCATATACGGGGTCGGCTTGTTACCCAACAGCTCATCGATACGGGCCATATGATCCGCCGTAAGCAGTGGAACCACCCGCAACGAAGCAACATTCTCTTCGAGCTGAGATACTTTGGTCGCCCCGAGAAGAATCGTCGAGACATTGGGATTTTTCACACACCAAGCAACGGCGAGCTGTGTCAAAGAACAATCAAAGTTCTCTCGGGCATAGGCCTCGAGTACGCGAAGTTTATCCAGCATGCCGGACGCACGATGGCTTTCTAAAATTGCCTTGAGCCAATCGTAACCCGCCTGCGCCATGCGAGATCCCTCCGGAATGCCGTCGTTATATTTGCCCGTCAGGATTCCGGATGCAAGGGGACTCCAAATGGTCGTGCCGATGTTGTACGGGGTGCGATACAAGGGGAAATATTCGTTCTCAAAACGCTCGCGATGTAACATGTTGTACTGCGGCTGCTCAAATTGTGGCGGCTCTAACCCCATCGTGCGCGCGATCCAAACAGCTTCCGTAATCTGTTGAGCCGACCATTCACTGGTTCCCCAAGCGGTGGCTTTTCCCCTGCGAATCGCGTCGGTCATCGCACGAACCACCGTTTCTGTGGGTGTATACGGATCGGGTCGGTGACAAAAAACCAGGTCGACGTAGGAGACTTGCAAACGCTCCAACGATGCATCCAATCCTTCTAGAACATGCTTACGAGACAAGCCCTTCTCATTGACGCCGTCGCCTCCCCAAAAAATCTTGGTCGCGATGATCAATTCTCCTCTTCTCCAGGCAACGGGATCTTCTTCTCTTAATTCAGCCATTGCGGCTCCCATGATCGTTTCGGCTGCACCATTTGGTACACCATAGACCTCGGCGTTGTCAAAGAGATTGATGCCAGCGCTGCGCGCTACGCGCAAGCAGTCTTTCGCTCGCTCTAAACCCGCTTTCTCCTTGAGATCGGACTTCGCGCCAAAGGTTGCCCAAAACCCGTAGGACAAAATAGAGACCTGTAAGCCCGTCGAACCCAGCATTCTGTAATACATTTTTTGTTGACTCATATCTTTCTCTCCACGCATAGATCAAAGCGACAGCTTGATATACAAGCACTCTAATGGCTACAAGAAGAAGCGACCATGAGAAATCCATCTTCTACATCAATCACAGAGCGAATAGGTGATGAATCATGCGACTTCGTATCTTCATTGTAGCATACTGCTCGAAGGGAATCGGCAGAGCCATCTTGCGCTCCAAGGCCTCTAAAAGACCGATGTAACCAATTTCAAGGAGAGTTTCCTTTGAGCCATATGGATGCGTCGCGCATGAAACGGTCGAAAGCACGGCTTCGATAAGATATGCATATTGTTCCAGTTCGTATGTTTGAGAGATGGGAAGAGAGCAGGTAGACATCGTGTACGTCCTTGATTCGGGGTGACGTCAACCAAATTACCACGCGTGACGCAGCGTTCAAATGAAGAGAATTCAGACCATCATGAATGGATTTCATCTATAGATTGAACGCCTTTAAAGCGTCTATTTTGCTTAATTTCGCGCTATATTTTTTTTATTGTTTTTTGAAAACAGCTTGCATATCTGTCTTTGAGAATGATGGAGAATCTCGCTGACTCTCAACATTCATCTCTAATGACAAGATTCGAGAACCAGCGAGATTCCTTGTCCACCACCAATACACATGGTCACCAATCCATAGCGCTCTTTTTTACGCCGAAGCGCATAGGCACAAGTCAACGTTAGGATCGAACCAGTCGCTCCAAGCGGGTGACCCAATGCGATGGCATTCCCCATTGGATTCACCTTCTCCGGGTCGACTCCCATCTCCTCAAAGTCTCGAATACAAGCGAGGGCTTGGGGTGCGAAGGCCTCGTTAATCTCGATATGATCCAATTGATCGCCTGTAATGCCCGCTTGGGCAAGAGCTTTTCGCGTGGCGGGAACAGGCCCCCAACCCATAATTTGTGAGTCACAAGCCGCCACCCCCATGCCCGCGATGCGAGCAAGAGGCTTCGCATCATGGGCTTCGAAGTCTTGCCCGCGTCCGAGAACCATGGCCGCCGCGCCATCGACAACGGCACTGGCATTTCCGGCCGTAATAATCCCACCTGCCTCGAAGGCTGCCCGTAGACGCGCCATCTTTGCAAGAGAGACATTGTCCATAATATGGGTGTCGTAACGAACCTCTACGTTTTCTCCCTCCCGCTCAACGGTCATCGGCGTAATTTCTTCGTCGAAGAAGCCGTTGTCTCGCGCTTGTTTCGCTAACGTTTGGGATCGATAGCCAAATTCGTCTGCCTGCTGACGGGTAATACCATAACGACGCCCCAATTCCTCCGCGGTATTGGCCATGGCCATCTTGGCACTCGGATCGTAAAGCGACATCAGCAACATATCTTGCAGATGGGTTCCTTTATCGAGCTTGTGCGCGTTAATGGGCCCGTATTTTTGGATAGCGGGTCCTACGCTCTTACCGCGATAAGAGTATAGGCAGAAGGGGTACTGCATACTCTCCGCGCCACCGACAACGAAAAATGGCCTCTCTTGATCATGTCGCAGTCCAGAAGCCATCATTTCGCAACCGATCGCAATCGATTCGGCACCGGATCCGCAGATTCTCGCGACGGTCAAAGCCGGCACGTCGTCCGGTAAGCCACCGCGCCAACGCATTCCTTGCGCACCGTAAATTGAGTCGCGATGAGAATGTTGCGCCATTCCCATGACAACATGTCCTACGTACTTTTTATCGATCGCTGTGTGCTTGAGGGTTTGCGCAATCGCAATGCCGCCCAGCTGCGTCGTCGTCAGGTGGGAGAACAGACCAGCCTCTTTGTTGTTGATCAAAATGTCCGCGCGCGGTGTTCGTTTCGCACCGTCCGCTATAAAAATACCATTTAACTGGGTCATGTCTATCTCCTATTCGTGCATGAAAACAGCCGGTACTCGTGGGCCGTTTTGGAAGAAGTTTTTAATTCCGATGTCGAAGTCTACCGTCACTACAGCCCGACCAACACCTTGCGCCTCCAGTTTCAAACCTTCGCGCAAATGACTCGACAACCCCCGCTGCATTACATCGAGAAGAATCGCATCAATCACGCGTGAGCGATGGCCTATGTCTATGTTGGGCAAACGTTCAGGCAAGGTCATCGGTGACTGATCGATGCGCTGGATGCAGCTTGGATCCGTACGATGCCGCACCAAAAGCTCCCGCGCGGCCTTTAACACCGACCCCTCTGCAAGCACACTCGCCCATCCCCAAGCAAATGCCTTCTCCGCATTAATGGGGGTTCCGGTTCGCAGCATATGAAACG
Organism: Myxococcota bacterium; assembly: GCA_036127535.1. Classification (GTDB taxonomy): domain Bacteria; phylum Myxococcota_A; class UBA796; order UBA796; family UBA796. Next base: position 7,582 of record JAYYRF010000365.1, read on the forward strand.
CCTTGTCTAAATCGATAAGACGCGGGAGTCGTTGGCTCCCGCCGTATCCCGGAATCAGCCCCAAATTCACTTCAGGTTGAGAAAGCATCAACTTTCGACCGACCACACGGGCGTGACACGACATGGATAATTCGGCGCCGCCCCCCATGATCGGACCATTCAACGCGGCGACAACCGGCTTTGGAAAGTCCTCGATTGCGTTGAACAAGGCTTGTCCTTTCACACAGGTTGCTTCCCCCTCTTCTTGGGTTTTCAGTTTGGAAAGATCACCGATATCTGCACCGACCAGGGCGCCTTCAAATCCGGTGACTACAATGCCGGTTACGGCATCATCGCTCCGAAGCGCTTCCATCGCATGCCCGAGTTCATCTATGGTGAGATTGTTTAGTGCATTTTTGACCTCTGGTCGGTAAATGGAAACCGTTGCAATTCCATCTTCTTGTTCGACGGTGACGGTGCGATAAAAGGAAAAATCCGAATCCTTCGTGAGACTGTTTGGAATGTAGAACCCGTCCTCTACATGCCCGTACGCTCGACACAGAGCCTGCACGCGTTCACCGCCGGTTTTTAAGGCCAAGCTCAAAAGTCCTTCGCGGAAGCCAAGTGCCATACGGGTCATCCAATCGAGTTCGGTCGCGGAGCAAATTCCTTGTTCATAGACAAAAAGCGTGCGGGAGAAAAGAACCGCCAATATTCGATCCAAGACCGTATTCTTCGTCTTTTCGTCATAAGGCTCTGCCTTTTTCCGCTCTGCGTGCCACAATTCGTTTCCTTGGGTACTCAAAATCTCAGGAGGCTCAAACCACGCGCCTCCGGTAGGGCCATCCCGCATCAACTCTTGGCAATGAGCGGTTAGTAGATTCCCCCGCGTAAGATCGAGGACATTCAATGGACCGCCTCCTCCAATGGCACGATGAACAATTTCATCGACCTGTGCAGGTGTCGCCACCCCTTCGGCAACAAGACGCGCGGCTTCCGAGCAATAGTTGCAAAAAATGTCATCGGCCGCAAAGCACGGAACATCCGATGTGACGATGGGTACTTTTCCAAGAAGCTTCATCGTGTCGATCATTCTTTTGCCCATTGCTGCATTGTCGGAGAGAACGATTTCGATCGGCAATGCTCGCCAAGCGGGATAAAAGGGGTGATTGACAAAACAGCGATCTGGATGGATTGCATCCCGCGCGATCTCTGCACGGGGAATGCCCGAAGTCGCAAAGCCAATCAAACAGTCCGGGGATACGATCTCTTCGATCTGCCTTAGGATAACCCTCTTGATCGGGAGGTTTTCGGTGGCTGCCTCCAAGACGTAGTCACAGTTTGCCAAGTCCTTTGGATCCAATGTCGGGCGGAGCCGTTCGTGAATTAACGTGGCTTGTCTCTCCGATATTTTGCCGCGACTCACACCTTTTTTTAGATACCCGTGAATGCGACTCACACCTGCGTCTAGGGCGCTTTGCTGAATATCGTGTAAATATACAATGCCATCCGCATCGTTGACCAAGGCTGAGACAAAGCCATATGCGAGGTCTGGTCCGATGGAACCGGAACCAATCACTCCAACTATCATATCATTTCTCCTGTTTCAATTTATCCATATAGACATATCCAAAAAAATGCAGAGAACAAGGATCTTAATCAACTTCCTCTTCCCGCCCATTGCTCCTCAAATGAAGAAATGCCGTATTTTAAAGCTTCTTCCCGTCCTTTGATGTAAAATCGCTTTTCACGGCAGAAATGAAATCATTTTATTCTCGTGCCATACAGCGATCCGGTTGCTACCTTCTGTGCAATATCTATGGACGTTATCTCCGCGCTAAAGGCCTCGCATCCATTATATATCCATCGCCAAGGTCGGAATCTGCTACCTGAAGTCCAATGATCTCGTTAAGGTGCAACGTACTCCTCCGTAAACCTTCGACACAGAGATACCAATGACGATCTATCTCGATCACAACGCAACCACTCCGCTATCGGCCAGTGTTTTGGCGAAGGCTCTCCCCTATTTACAAAGCGATTTTGGGAATGCTTCGAGCAATCACGCAAAGGGATGGAAAGCCAAAAAGGCGATGGAAAAAGCACGAGAACAAGTCGCACTCGCCATCGGAGCCGACCCAGACGAGATTGTTTTCACATCTGGCGGCAGTGAAAGCAACAACCTCGCGATCAAAGGTATCTTCCTTTCAGAAGAGCACTTCTGCAAAGGCCATATGATTATCTCTTGTTTCGAACACGCAGCAGTGCGAGAACCAGCATTGTATTTACAACGTCTCGGTGTGACCTTGAGTGTCATACCCTGCTCTCCGCTCGGTACGATACACCCCATATCGGTTCTCGCCGCACTTCGACCGGATACGAAACTCGTGAGCATCATGCATGCAAACAACGAAATCGGCACGATTCAACCAATCGCTGACATTGCGAAGATCTGCCGCGAGCACAACGTCCTTCTACATACTGATGCCGCACAAAGTGTAGGAAAAACACCTGTTAACGTGCAAGAACTTGGCGTAGACTTTCTCAGCATCGCGGGCCACAAACTCTATGCGCCCAAAGGCATCGGCGCACTATACATGAGACGCGGAATCGATCTTCAACCCCTGATTCATGGGGTCAGCCATGAACGAGGCCTGCGTGCAGGAACCGAAAATGTGGCATTTCAAGTCGCGCTGGGAGCTGCGATGGAAGAGGTTCAACAAAAAGGAGCGCGTTACGCTTCCCATATGTCGTCACTGAGAGATCTTCTGTTTTCACGCCTTCAAGATGGAATCGGCTCCGACTTGACGCAAAATGGACATCATGCGAAGCAATTACCCAACACGCTCAGCGTAAATTTCCCTCGGATTACGGGTATGCGTCTGCTCCAAGGAGCACCGGAGATATGCGCATCGACCAGTGCGGCTTGTCACAGTGGCCGCTCGACACAAACCGTCACCCAAAAAGCGATCGGTTTGTCTCCATAAATTGCGGCCGGAACCGTACGGCTCAGCGTCGGATGGCATACCACAAAGGAAGAAATCGAACGGGCTGCCCAATTGCTCATCGAAAGCTGGAAACGAGGACATACACCGTAAATCGGCTACCCCAAAACCAGACGATTCACCAAGAATTCGAGCGTTTTCTTGTAAAAGTGTTCGATATTTTCGCTGCGTCTCCAACCGTGTCCCTCGTTCGGGTACACATGATATTCGCAGTCTTTACCACTTTCGCGCAAGGAATTTACGATCACCTCCGCTTGTTCTATGGGGACGGCTTTGTCTTCCGCGCCATGAAAGACCAAAACAGAATCTTGAATCTGATCGACCTTAAAGATTGGAGAGCGCGCACGCCATACATCGGCCGCTTCGGGCAAAGAACCCAACAATCCGCTGCAGTACTCGGATTCAAATTTGTGCGTCGCTTGGTCGAGCGTGAACAAATTGGAAACACCATACAAACATACTGCGGCACGGAAAACGCCCGGGCAATCGGTGATCGCTTGTAAAACGGTGTAGCCACCAGCACTTCCACCCATGATGGCAATACCATCCGCACTGGCTCGTCCGGTATCCACCAAGAAGCGGGCAGCACTTACGGCATCCTCAACATCGTATCGTCCCCAATTTCCCTTGAGACACTGCATGTATTCACGACCGTATCCCGAACTGCCACGATAATTTAGTTCCATGACGGCAAAGCCGCGTTGCGTAAAAAATTGCGCCCGAACATTGAAACGAGCATCACTGTCCGACGTGGGTCCTCCGTGAATGCATAAAATGGTCGGGGGTAATCCTTGGGAACAAAATGCTTCATTTTGGGGTGGGTAATAGTTACCGAACACCGGCTCTCCACTCGCGGGATCCGCCCAAGTAAGGGACTCCATCACAGAATATTCTCGAGAAGGCAAACGCTCTACCATCGAGAAAGCGTGAATGTACTCTTTATCTTCGCGAAAGGATACCACGCGGGTCGGCACCTGATTGGACGAGGCGATCACCGCCAACGCCCCTTGTTTTGAGATGGCGGGCTGTAAAAATATAGAGTAATGCGGTGGCATGTCTACCGAAAAGATTTGACCATCGATCGCTATGCGCTGCATCTCCATCCTTCCTTTTTGCTGCGGAAAGGCGATGATCGTTTCATCAGAAGACCACAAAAAGGAGCGTATCCCTTGCACCCAAGCCGGCCCCGCATAATCATATGCCCCCCGCGTCAACTGGCGACGCTCTGCCGTCTGCAAATCTTGCAGATACAGATGTAAATAGCCGGATTCATCGCTGAGATATGCAACGAACTGTCCCGACGGAGAGAAAGCGGGTTGTTGAACGCTAATGGATTTCCCGCCAGCCAGCGTGGAAACCGGCCCCAATGTTGGCGAACCATCATCCATATAAAGAATCTCTGCACTCTCCAAACGGGCACCGTCCCACGGCATGTTGGGGTGATCCCACGCGATCCAAGCCAAGCGGTTTCCATCCGGACTCCATGCGGGCTGCATGTAAAAATCTGCCCCCGACACCAATATGATTGGCCAATTTTTACCCTCGGAATCGATCAGGGCAATGCGATCACAACCCTCATCACTGTGAATATAAGCAATCCACTTTCCATTGGGGGAAGGAGTCGGTGAGCCAATGGCACCAAATTTCGGCGTAATGGGTTTTTCAAATCCCTTCACAATCGACATGCTGTACAAACGACCATCACGGCCACAAAAATACAATTGATCTTCATGCACCGCAAAGCTGCCGCCCCCATAACCAACACATCCTTGCGCACTAACTTGCGTATTGAGTTCCGTTGGCGCTTGTCCAGGCCGTTGAATCAAGATTGCCCCCCATCCCGACCGTTCCTCTCGCCAAAGTAGCGACTCCCCACTCCAGGCAACATCTTCAAAACGTATGTTTTTTGCCATCATCTTCGGACTCAGTTCACTTTTCCAAAGCCCGTATGCGCACGTCTTTTGCTTCACGATGAAACCCCTCAAATATAGGAAGAGGAAAACATAGCTGATTTCCATTTTACAGCAAAGCAGACTTCGCCATTTCTATGGATATTTCAAAGCATAAAAGCGACGAATCGGGATTTCAAAAAGGTTTTCGAAGAACCCGAAAGCCACCATATGCAGAGTGTCCCATCGGATGAAAGAGATCTCGATTCGACACACGGGCATTGTGAGCCGTGTTGATCAAACTCCCACCGCGTAGAATTCGGCCGGCACCCGCGCTCAGACCGTAAGGATCAAATTGTGTTCCGGCATACGCACGAAGCCCCCAATCCCAGCACCATTCCCATACCAAACCACTCATGTCATACAATCCAAAGGCGTTGGCTTTTTTCATTCCAACGGGTTGACTTCGTTTTTTGCTGTTACCAACGTGCCAAGCGACATCATCGATATGATTGGAACCCGCATAAAGCGTCTCTTCTCCGGCGCGCGCACAATACTCCCACTCCGCTTCGGTCGGCAGCCGATAACCGTTTTCCATCCAGCGAACCTCGATCTCTCCGTCTTTCTTTTTGTGGTATACCCGATTGAGATTTTCTCGATCGCTCAAGGCATTACAAAAACGGATACAGTCGTACCAAGTTATGTTTTCTACGGGAAAATTCGATCCCCGAAAATGACTGGGATTGTTGCCCATGACATCCTGATATAACGCCTGTGTAACCAAGAAGGATCCCATATACATAGATTCCGAAATGATCACCGTATGAAGAGGACGCTCCCGCTTTTGGGCTTTCTGATCGAAATCACGGGCGCCCATGTAAAAGCTGCCGCTTTCAACGTAAACCAACTCATACTCCAAGAGACGTATCGAGCCGGATACCTTTGCACGATATTTGACATTGGTCGTTCGCTGCAGTCCAACGGAGAGTTTCTCCAAAGGAGGCATACCAAAAAAAGTTGCCCAAACATCAAAACAAAAATTAATAATCGTTGGTTGGTAGAAGGTCAGCAAGGCTTGCTGCAATCGACCTTGTCGAAAGCGCTCCCCTCCTCTCACACTGTTCCGAACCCCCTCATAGAGGGAAAGATGAATAAAATGTCGGATAAAAACGCTGTGCTCCGGGAAATGATCCAAAAGCCAGCCGAGCAAT
>JAYYRF010000366.1:0-9288 GCA_036127535.1 Myxococcota bacterium
GATCCCGGTTACAGAAACCGCGGCACCTTCCGGAACATCGGCGACCGAAGCAATCGATACATTCAATGCGGCTCCGGTTTCATCAATTCCATCAGTTGCTAAGGAAACATTGGTTACGGCCGTTACTGGGGAAGCAGAATCGGTTGTAAACGAGCCGCTGTACGCGCTGTCCAACGCATGCACGGTCAATGGTGCTTCTGCGCTGCTGTTGTTGTAGTTAAGGGTTGGATTAAAACGAATGTGCGTGGACGTGTTCAAGACGAGGGCGGTAAGATTCGTCACGGCCGGAAGAGCATGCCAGTTTGTACCGGAATTGAGCGAGTACTCCCATACACCAATCGCAGACGTCGTTGCATTGCTCGATATCGCAATGCCTGTGAAACTGTCACCGTCAGTACCGTCGGAAAAAGAGCTGGCGAGTATGTCGGAAACCGTTTGGTTGGTCACGGCCAAATTACTGCCCGCTACATCTTCATTGATGCTAATCGTTATCGGCCCGGAAAAGGAGGGATCGGATTCGCCAGAGATCGCCTGAAAATTATCCGGAAGAAGATCCTTTCCCTCTTCTTCTGTAGTCGATTCTTGCGGGCCGGGATCTGCTGGCTGCTTCTCAGAAACAGGATCAGGTGGCGCACATGCAAACGTCATTGCAAGCGCAGTGGACAAGAATAGATTCGTATATTTCATTGGAACCCTCTTTTTTTACTTCTTTTTCATATCGTTTGTATCGACCAAAACTAAACATTGCTTTCGCAGCATTTGTATTTGTTCCGGCTCCAACCATTCCCACTCCGCAATGGAGTTACCCAATCTCACAGAGGACATCTTCGGTTCTGTTTCATGTAGGTTGTACGGAGCGAGAACAATATCGAGAGCCCCTTGCTTGACGGTGGGAATTTCTACTTCCTCTTGGGGAACCGGTAACTCCGGAGGCTCTTCTTTTTCCGGTGCGATAAAAACATCTGTACTTTCAATGTCCTCTTCTTCATCTTCGAAGAAAGGGCTGAACGATTCTTCTTCTTCTTGCATGTCAAAGAATCGATTTAAATTTTTCTTTGCTTCCTCTTGCAACTGTTCCTCTTCTACAATTACCTCTTCCAACTCCGTTGTGGAGGTCATAGCGAAGAATTCTTCTGCTGCATCTTTGCTTACATGATAGGGTTTTGGAACGGTTACGCCCCGCTTTCCCTCTTTTTGGAGACGCCCAATGGAAAGCCATTTACGAAGGGCATCCCCTTCAACGCGCGGCACCCAAAGTCCGGCTAAACTGGACGATAGCTTGGGTGCAATTGGAATCCACATATCGTATTTGCTATTTTGATAGCGTTCTTCACGACTCTCATCTAAAAAGGTCATATGAAAGGCCGTTCTCAGCTCCACCGGCAACAATCCTACGTCCAGTTGAAAATACAACTGCTCACCGCTATCGGTAATCAAATCTCGTAACCGGGTTGTACCGGTTGCCATAAGTACTTTGTTGGTTGGTTTTGCGTAGGTTAATCGCTTATTTTGCCGACCAAACCATATCCACCCATACAACTTCGATGAACGTTTCTTCGCCAGTTCAATCGCGTCTTTCGCCCGATCGTTCGCCGGTTTCCAAAGCGCAAAATTCGAGTGAATTAAAGAGATTAGTTGCGATACGGAAATGACGTCCGGTACGGTCACCTGACCCAAAACGACCCAGCGCTCCACACCACTTTGCCGACCATCGGCTGGAATTTTACCGGGGATGTCCCAAGAGAGCGTATCTTTCTTCTCCAGCATGTTTAAAATGTCAATATTATCTGTAAACAAAGAAACGACATTAAACGTTAATTCGCGCTCTGACTTGGTAAAAGGTTGACCACAACGCCCGCACCATTCGCCGGGCTCAAACTCATATGCGCCTGAATACAATTGGCCGCATATCTCTCCCCAAAGGGTTGGGTTCGCACACGCAAAGACCTTACCGTCCTTTGGCTTACCACCCAAGCATCCATCAACGCCACTTGCGGCTGCATATTCTAAAAGTTTGTATACATTGAGAATCATGCCGGTCGCGATGAAACGCTTGTCTCGAAAAGCCACGCCCGCTGTCGCGGCAACAAATCCGAAAAATGCCCACATCCATAACTCGAGGTTCCCGTTCCACGACGGCCTTAGAATGGTTCCGGGTAGATATCCGTTCCCTGCAACACCACCAATTTGACACGCAACGGTTGTACCGCCACCCCAAACATTTAGACTTTGGATTAATTGGCCTTGAAACGTATCGACACAAGAAGATTCAAACCCAGAGACGGCCAAACGACTCAACGTGAAGACCACTCCCAAAGAGATAAGAGACGCAAAAACAGCGATGACAATTGGCTTCCTACGACCAAACATGTACAGTTGCCGAGAAGTAGCCCAACTCAAAATGGCAACCAACGCACCCAAAAAGACCAATATTTCTGTAGTCGTAAACGGTTTTGATATTGAAATCGCCGAAGTTAAACCTTTGACTTTCCAAATACAGTATCCTGAAATGGCAACGGGCAGGAAGCCTTCAATCGCGATTTCCTTGCCCCTCCAATACCCCAATGATTTTAATGGATCCAGACTCAACGTTTAATCTCCTTTGGGTAGAACCTCAGCATATGGACCAGCGCCATCACGAGAACCTATGATCTGTAATAACTCCGTCGCAACCGATTCCACACTGGCCTCCAGCTGCTCTCGTAAAGTCTTTAACAAACATACGCGATCCATTGTGGTCGTCGGATATGTCATCAACATCGCGCGAGTCGCTTGCAATGCGGCGGCTCCAACCGTCTGGTACCGGAACCAGTTCTTACCAAGGGTTTCGTTCCCCCAAGCATTTCCCTCTGGTTCGGCATTCCAAACGGATCGTTCCAAATCTTCGAAACGTTTGATCAAGATTCCGATTACATCATGAGACGGGTGATAAATACGACGGAAATCGGTTGCCCACTCTTTTTGATTTCCAACAGCAACCGCAATCGGAAGATAGCTGGGCTTCGAAACCAGCGGAATATCGACGAAACCAATCTTAGCACTTACCTTGTCGCGAGCCACATTAATTCCACCGGCCAACTGAACCCCTTCTATCTGTGGTGTTAAAACCAGTCCAGCATAAACTTTGGGTCCATTGTTGGTCGGCCATGGAATGTATTGACGTTCTTTGATTTCCAAAAGCAAACACTCGCCTTTAGACGTTCTTACAATTGCAGATCCGGGCTCAACAACAACGCACGGAGATTGCGGATCTGGACATTTGGTTCCCGGAGGTCCACCCGCAGCCCAACCACCAGCGATTTCCAATCCGCTCAATATAATATTGGGTGTTCCGGGTGCCAAAGAATCCATATATGCAGACAACATCCGCGTCGGTATGTCCGCTATTGCCTGCAGGCTGTCCTGATCGAGAACCGCCCCTTCGGTCGGACGAAAACTATGAAAAAAACTCATCTCTATTCCTCTCCCGCTTCAATCACAATACGTATGCTTATCCACATTGGTAAAAGTCGCAAAAACTCTGTCGGAAAAGACTCTCCTTCTTTCCAATGAACCAGCACATCTTCTTGTACAAGCGGAAACTGTTCCGTTGGCTCTGCCGATTGAAAACGCAGTAAACCGTCGGAAATTCTAAGATTACTTTGCGATGCGGTTTCTTTACGATTTTTCCACCAACGCCACTCGCGACTCAAAAATATCTCTTCGCGAAGGGACTGCTCGATATCGCGATCATTTGCATGTTTGATCTGCAGCGGTAACTCTCTGCCGATAATATCCACAAGCATCTCTTTTGCTTTTTCAGCAGTTCCTGACTGCTTATGCCAAAAAGGAATCTTCGATATTAAACGAGAAAGGGCTTGGGGATCGTTACGATGGATCTCAGGACCAACGCCGTAGGCTTCTGCCAAAACGGATAGCAACTCGGGAACGGGACTCAACGGAGACCAAAAGTATTTGCGCGTAGCCATCAACCATTCGATCTTCGCATATGCGTACAGCATTCCTTCCAGTACAGTGGGATCGCCGTTCTTCTGCGCTTCGTAGGCCGCTCGGGCCATAATGGTTGGCAAGAAGTAGCTATATGGTCGGTGGCGATACTTTGTCTGTGCATCGTCTTTGACGACTTGGAAGGACTCCAAGTCCGGATTTAAATCTGAATCGACCCAATCCAAGCCTTCGAGTTGACCATTCGCTGCATCCGTAGCCCATTCCAAGGCAGCAACTTTACTGTTTAATTTCGAAAATGTTACTTGAAGCTCATTCATGATCGGTTCCATACTCCATGTCGATGTCAACAACCGCCGCGTTTAATAACAAGCGCTTGTTCGGAATCGGCTCCGTTTTGTTCGAACCGATCGTTCGGAGACGTCCGTCCATCATATCTAAGTCAAAGCAGGGCAACGGTATATCGGGACGATCGCCTTGGACAATCAATTCCAGTGGCCAAAAACGCATTACAATTACTTTCTTAATCAGCGGGATTCGCGTCTGCTGTCTGCGGACAATCCCTTCCATCAAACCGCGTGCCCAATCCAACTCCGAATCGGTAATGATACGATCTTTCGGACCCACAGCAACCAAAATGGTTTCAGGGCCAGATTGATACAACTCTTCGATGCGACGCTTGAACGCACCCCGAACTTCTAGGGCTGTCTCATCGGTAGCCAAAGGCCACAATTCGTGCGAAACCAATGAGCGTTCGGGATGCGACCAGCAACGAATCAGCCAACCGCGCGCACGAATTCCAAGATTCACGCGGAATAGTCTCTCCCAATCTGTCGGTAGAACGGCAATGCGGCCGGACGGATTAAACATTCGATCGACAGCTTCTTGCTCATTTTCGCGCCCCAGGCCATAGAACGTATCCAAAGGATTGTATACACTCAAGATGGTGGGTTCGGTTCCATTTGGTTGCTCTACAACCTGGATGGCTCCTCGAGCAACATTTCCAATTTCACCATCTGTTCTTCGATACCAGTCCAAGTCTACGACGCGACCAGGACGAAGCGACGTTTGGACACCGTTACCATCCGGAGCATTTAAACGCATCAACGCACCCTCTCCTACCGTTGAAGTTGGGTCAAGCCACACACCCTGAAAGTTGAGAATGGATGCAGAGTTCTGCACCGAGAAGTGCGAAAGAGGTACATTGCGCAGAACCGAAGCCACGTCTTGGTAAATATTATCCCGCAATAGATGCTCAACCACGTCCTTGTTGACGATGTCATCGTACAAGAGATTGACAGATTCCGGAATATTTCGAAAGATTTCGATCTGACGACCATCGTTTACCGGTGGCATATTGCTCACGAGTAAAGCATTACACATTACGCACAGCGGGTTGCACTCTGTTGCGATCAGAATTTCTTCGTGTGTCGCATTTAGATTGATATCCAGCGCGACAACCAATACCATACGTTGGCCTGCATTGGGATCGGGAAGGCGTAGGCGCCACGCGATATTGTGTCGTAGCGGCACGCGCTCCACACCGTTTCCATCGATACCAAAAACGCGAATGGAAGGAATTTTTGCTTCGTTCACTCCTTTCAAGACAAAGGCCACTCGTAATTTTCCCGCAAGGGGGTCCGGTTGCTGCACGCGTATATGAATGAATCTTAGTTCCATTCTATCCACAATTTCAGACCACAGTTCTTGATCCAATACCCGGCTGATCCAAGAAGGCTCACGTTCATCTTCCGGCTCTCCTACGCCGCGTGCGATATTGACGGTCAAACTCGCCAGCTTTTGATCCATGTGTGTAAGCGTTTCCCATATAGATTCAACGACGTCTTTTTTGAGCGGCATCGATTTGCGTTCCAAGAGATTCGCGGTTTCAAAACTTTCCGGTACCTTGGGAATAATGATGGTTCCACGCCTCAATCCGGGCATGGGTTCTGTCCCCCGAATCGAGGGGTGAATGGTCGGAGAAGACTGAATGCGTACCGGAGGCGTCCATGTACTGTTATCCAAAGTGCCCCAATGCGCTCGAACGTCGTTGCCATCCGCTAAACCCATTGGTTGAAATCCCAAAAAGGACTTTTCCAAATTGATTCTCGCGTACAGTGCCACTTTTATATTGGAAACCTTCTCCGGTCGACACTCTAGCCAGCCAATTTTGCGCTCTTCCAACGATTCGATTGCACCTTCCAGTGTCTTCATCAAGTCTTCGGCATTTGAAGTGGTCAGATCGTACCGAACCCACTCACTATCAAATATACGAGAACGCAACTTGTATGTTCGCCAAGCTTCTTGTGCACCGATCCCCATATTCGCCTTGGGTCCCCCCACCAAGAACAATTCTTTATTCTTAACTTCCGTCATGCTTAAGATTTCACAGGGGCGGACATGAACTTTTTGTTCTACGCCACTAAACTCGATGATGTCTAAATCTTCTGTTTGTAGGGTAAAATACCGCCAAGGAGCTGGTTTCTTGAGGTCCAACTCCAAGTCGCCTGCTTCCAGCGGGTTCGCAATCATAACGCCCAAAGATGGGGCTGCGGGTGCGAGTTGCCCACCCATTAGTCGAACGAATTCTTGAATCATCGAGTAAGGGTATTGATCGAGTTGTTCGGAAAGCAATTCAACGAGCCAGGCCGCTTGCTCCAGAAGAACCCACGCTGGGTCGGTGGCGTCGCCAGCTGTGCCTTCCGCATAGTCCGGATACTTTTCTGAAAGTTTCGCTCTTACGTCTTCAAGCAGCTGTTCTTTGTCGATTTTTAGTAAGTTTGGAGGTGGTACACGCACAAGGCACTCCTGATGAATAGAATTTAAAGATCTAGCTCCGACCCCAACTCAATGATTTCATTTTCCACCTCGATATCTAATTTTAATTCTAGCCGTGCATCCGTTCCCAATGCAACCAATGCGGACTCTGCAACAGGAACGCTGTGATCACGATAGGTCACAACATCTCCTTGTCCGGTTACAAGATGAACATCGCAATTGTGCACGGTAGCACTGGGCAGCCATTCTCCCAAAGCGAATTCCACCTGATCTCGTGTGTAGGAAATTCGCTCTTCTGTGGCAGATTCACCAACAAGATTGGTTAAATCGCATCCGAAATCCGGATTCCACGGCAGTTGGCCAGGTCTAGACTTTAGAATCATGTCAATACGGGTTAAAGACTCTTCTGTTCGGGTCAAATAAGGTTTTCGAGAGCCCAAAGTTAAAGAGGGATGCATTATTTTTTTCATCACGGACTCTTGGGCAAAGAATTGGATTTAAAGCTGAGCTCGGTATTGAGCTCGCGATTAGAATAGGTGTGCTGAACTTTGGTGATCATGAACTTGCCGACAAAAGGCCAACCATAGGCCGCGTCTCCTGTAATCGAGAGCGTCGCACCGCAACATGCTTTGGGTTGTCCTACCGTCAATTTCGCTACACCTTCAATAAAGTCCATCGCGGCTGCTTCGAGAGTTGCATCCGCTTTTGCTTTCGCTTGTGTTTGATTATCATATAAGGGGAGATCGTACCCCCCAATCGTAAGAGTTTTATCGATCTTAAATTTCTCTTTACCAAGCTTATAGGCAACCTTACCAGAGCTATTCAAGGTTACAACGTTGGATGTGCTGGGCTTACCAACATATTTTTTCAATGTCGTTCCTTCCACAGCGTGATCGCCCCAAAAAACAATTACCTTATTGAGATGATCCTTAAGGTTTGCCGTTAATCGTATCTCTTGGATTTGCTCGATGGGCACCGTCACCGTTGTGGAGGAGTGTTTGCGTCGTTTAAACATCAGCTTTTTTCCAACGACACGACAAATATAGTTATTCTCACGTGCAAGACGCATCAAAAATAAGGCATCGGTTTCATTTTGTTGAAAAATCGTCGTGGGCGTAAAATTAAAAGCATCACAGTCTGCCTTAAGGCTCGCTTTTTTCGCGATCGCCGAAACGATATTTTTGCAGTTATCTTCCCATACTTTGGTCTTGTGCTCAGAGCGAAGACGATGCAAATAATTGACTCCCACCAAAACCACTGTTTTATTTCCGCCGGAGAACTCATAATTCACCGCGATAATATCGCCTTCTTTTTTGAGATCGGCAAGGGGCTTGTCGTTTCCATCGTAGATTTCAACCTCGAACTTCGAACCGGGAATCAAGTTCTTGGCTATTTTTTTAATCCCGCCTTTTGGTAGCTTGACCAAAGCTGTCATGCCATCTAATTCACCAACGGCTTCTGTGTATGTGAGCCGACTGACATACTGATCCGTCATGTCGACACCGTCCACCTTGAGAACGAGTCTCCCTGCTCGTAAACTACCCATACCCTACCTCGTAAGAAAATTCTAGAAACTACCTGACTTCGACTTTGAAGAACTCAGAGGCTCGAGTAGCGTTTTCCACTTGTGCTTGCCCGGACGTCCCGTAATGGTTACCTCTGCTTTCGCACGCATGGGGGTTCCGTCTGAATCAAAGAGAGTAAAATCGATGTCTAAACTGGAAATACCACCGGTGAAAGCCATGTCTCCCCACTCAAAACAAACCAGATAAGGCCGTCGCAACAAGCCCGTCTTATCGGTCGGGTCGATTAACAACGTCCAAGCGTGTAAAATCGCTGCGCAATCGGATATCGGTGGTTTTAAGTTGGGTGGCATCACACTCTTGGCTGGAACCAAAGCCAAAGCCTTATTGGCAACCGTAACCGGCAAGAGAGAAGCCGCGATGTCCAGCGGATCATCGATACTCGGCGCAGAATCGTCGAAGTTCATGGTGAAGGATATTTCGTCGAGTTGCCCCTTCCCTTCGCTTTTCAGTCGCGTGTACTGAGAACTGTTTGGTCGTTTATCGCTTGCCTCAAAGTCAGGCTTACCGCGTTTGTACTTTAATTCCTTAGGATTAAAGGGAAACTCGAGTTTGGATGCGCTCACAAAGGGACTCGACAACGAAAGACTCGGTTTTTTGTCATCGATAACATACATCTTTGCTTTGGTCAGCGACGGTCTTGGATACATTAGCTACTCCTTTTCAATACTGATTTTAGAGTGGAATCGAAATCGTGGAAACCCACTCACAGACCAACGTCAAAGACTCGGTCGCAATTTCATTGCCGTTCGCGTCAAGATCTTCGACTTTCCATTCCTTAGGCCAAGCACCATGTAGGACGTACAGACGCCGAAGACCTCCGTCTCGTGCGTGATGGGTGATGAACACCATCTTCCGGAAGTAGTGACCGGGTGCAACGGAGTGTACCCAAGCCTCCATGTCTGATTTTTTTACGGCCCCCCAAGACAATGTTACGGAAGTGTACTCGCCCGGCTTTTCAAACGGTCGGTAGTGCGCAGAG
>JAYYRF010000367.1:0-6035 GCA_036127535.1 Myxococcota bacterium
TCTGACAGACCAGAGTGGGGAAACCATAACGGTTACAGGCTCACTAACCGTCGCAGCCGGTGGATACGTCGTACTCGGAGCGCGTACCAACCAAGCCCAAAACGGTGGTGCAGCCGTAGATTATCAATACAACCGCAATAATTTCCGACTCAACCGAGCCGATGCGATCATTCTCCAAAACAGCAGTGGGACGGTCTTGGACACCGTCGTTTACAAAACGAACAGCACACATCCAGCGGCAGCGGGAACCTCTCTCAACTTGGGCTCTCTCAGTTCAGACAATGCAGTCGCCTCCAATTGGTGTGAAGCCTCCTCACCCTTTGGAAATGGAGATTTGGGTACCCCGGGGAGCGCCAACGACAGCTGCGGCGGCTTGGCCGATCTCTCTGCCGGAGACCTCGTCATTAGCGAGGTTTTCCCCTCCCCGACCACCGTCTGGCAATTTCGCGGAGAATGGTTCGAGGTGTACAACAACACCAGTGGCTCCGTAAACTTAAACGGTCTTGAAATCAACGGTTCCGCCGCCGATGGCGGTGACACCGTCTCTTCGGATATTTATGTAGCGCCCGGCGGATACGCCCTTTTTGCCGCTCGCCTCAATTCGACCGACAACGGGGGGATGACCAACGTCGATTACCAGTACAACCGGAACAACATGCAACTTAACGATAATGGGGACGTTATGTCCATATCGTTTAACGGTACAACCTTCGATTCGGTAAGCTATATCACCGTCGATGCCGGGGGTAGCTTTCCCTCCAGCGTCGGAAAGGCCTTCAATCTATCCTCCACCACACTGGACGCCACTTCCAACGACAATGCGTCTAACTGGTGTTCTTCGACCACCACCTTTGGGAATGGAGACTTTGGGACACCCGGAGCTGCGAACGAGACCTGTTCGGGTGCAGATGCGGACGGCGACGGGTTCACAACGGCCGACGGAGACTGTGACGACACCAATGCCGATGCATTTCCCGGCAATACGGCAACGGAATTGTGCGATGGCGTAGACAACAACTGCTCCGGAGACGAAACCGACGCGGACGATGCGACCACATTCTACGAAGACGCAGACGGCGACGCCTTTGGCAATGCCAACTCCACCACCGCATCTTGCGAGTCATCGGTGATTGGCTATGTAACCGACAACACGGACTGTGACGATACGCGCAGCATTTCCAACCCCACCGCAAACGAAATTTGCGACAATCTCGACAATGATTGCGACAGCCTCACCGATGAAGAGCCCACCGACGGAGCCACCTATTATCTCGACGCAGACGGCGATGGCTACGGTGACGATAACAACAGCTTGGCCGCTTGCTCTGACCCTTCGGATGCCAGCAACACCTATGTTGGTGCAGCCGGAGACTGTAACGATGATCCCGCCCAAGGAGGGGCTTCGGTGAATCCGGGTGTGACCGAACCCTGTAGCGCCACCGAAGATCTAAATTGCGACGGTGTATTCGGCTCGGATACCGATAACGACGGGGATGGGTTCACTACCTGCGATGCAACCAACCCCGATTGCAACGATGCAGACGATACCATCAACCCCGGCGCACAGGAAGCGTGTGACGACATCGACAACGACTGCAACGGCGTGGTGGATGACAACGCAACCGATGCCAGCACTTGGTATGCCGACACTGACGGCGATGGCTACGGCGACGAAAACAGCTCACAGCTATCTTGTGACAACATCTCAGAACACGTCTCCAACGATGACGATTGCGACGACAACGATGACGCGATCAATCCATCCGCAACCGAAACCTGTGATACCACTGCAGATGACGACTGCGACGGTGATAGCAACGACCAAGGTGCAACCAACGGAACCACCTTCTTTACCGACGCGGACGCCGACGGTTTTGGAGATGCAAACAGTACAGCGGTCTTCTGCACCCTCCCCGCATCCGGTTATTCCTCTGACAGCAGCGACTGCGACGACAGTACTGGACTCGTGAATCCAACCGCCACCGAGATATGCGACAGCATCGATAACGATTGCGACTCGCTGATCGACGGAGCGGACGATAACGTCGATGCCTCTACGACCGGAACAACCTACTACAGAGATGCCGATAATGACCTGTTTGGTGACGATACAGATAGTCAAGTCGCTTGTACCCAGCCTTCTGGTTATATCGGAAACAATCTAGACTTTAACGACAACGATCGTTTCATTAAACCCGGTGCAGACGAGGTTTGCGACAACCAAGACAACGATTGCGATTCTCTCGTAGACTCCGACGACGACAGCCTCACCGACGGAACCACATTTTTCGCCGATACCGATGCCGATACCTATGGTGATGCAAGCAACACAACCGTCTCATGCAGCACGTCCCCACCCGCTAACTTTGTATCCAACAGCAACGATTGCGACGACAGCTCTGCGGTTGCTGCGGCAACCTTTCCCGGAGCCGCGGAAAATGAATCTGCAACCGTTTGTATGACCGATAGTGACGCAGACGGATATGGTGACTCCTCGGCCTCCGGCAGTGTAACCGCCGGTACGGACTGCAATGACAGCGATGACGCCATCAACCCCGATGCCACCGAAATCGCCGGCGACAACACCGACCAAAACTGTGACAACCAAGAATTGTGTTTCATAGACGGTGATGGTGACACCTTTGGAATCAGTTCTACGGGCACTTCCAGTACCATAGACTGTACGGAATCCGGATTTTCCATCAACCAAACCGACTGTGACGACGCCGTTTCCACTACCTTCCCCGGTGCAGCAGAAAATGAATCCTCAACCGTCTGTATGTCCGATGCCGACGGCGATGGATACGGAGATTCCTCTGCTTCTGGCAGCGTAACCGCAGGTACAGACTGTAACGACAACGCTTCGACAGGCGCCAACACCTTCCCCGGTGCTGCTCCCAACGACTCCAGCACAGAATGCATGACAGATGAAGACGGAGATGATTACGGGGAAAGCAACCCTGCCAACGGTGTGTCCGCCGGTACGGATTGTGACGATACGGATAACAGTGTCACCGCGAGCGACACGGCGTACTACGTCGATGCCGACGGCGATGGTTTCGGAGACATAAACGACACAGGAACCACCTCCTGCACACAACCTACGGGTTCTGTCACCGACAATACAGACTGCGACGATGATGCCTCTACGGGAACAAACACCTTCCCCGGTGCAGCAGAGAGTGAAACAAACTCTACAGCCTGCATGAGAGACAATGACGGAGACGGATTTGGAGACGCCAGCGCGGCCTCACCGATCACCGCGGGTACGGACTGTGACGACACAGATGGCAGCGTTACCGCGGGCACCACGTACTACGCAGATAGCGACGGAGACGGATTCGGAGACCAAGACGATAACGGAAGCGTTGCCTGTACTCAGCCCAACGATGCCTTAACAGACAACAGCGACTTTAACGACAACGATGACTCCGTCAATCCCGATGCAACCGAAACTTGTAACGACGGTGTAGACAGCGATTGTGTCGAAGGAGACAACGGCCCCGTGTGTGACGGTGGCGTTGCTTCAGCAGACACAACCATTACCGGTGAAAGCGGCGGAGACGTGTTCGGATTTACCCTCACACACGCCGGAGATACCGACAACGACGGGACATTCGAATATGCCATTGGAGCGCGCGGTAACAACTCTCTTGCCGGTGCAGCGTACGTCTTCGAAGGAAACGTCGGCTCCTCTATCGACGCCAGTTCCGCTTCCGCAAAGATGACCGGTTCCGCGGGTGAGGTCTTCGGATGTGACGTTGGTGGTGGTTTATCCGTAAACGATCTCAACATTACCGCAGATGTCAACAACGATGGTAACGATGACCTCATCGTGGGCGCTCTTCGTAATGACGACAACGGCAACACCGCCGGAGCTGTATACGTGTTCTACGGTCCTATGACCAATGAAACGTCCAGCGATGCAGACTTTATCATTTTGGGTGAAAACGCCGGTGACCTTCTCGGTCGAAGTGTAACCATGCTCGGTGACGTCAGCGGGGACAACATCTCAGACTTCCTGATTTCGGCACACAAGAACGATTTCAAACAGTCCGATTCCGGTCGTGCCTACCTCTTCTACGGAACCAACCTGAACGGTGGTCTTGCTGAAAAGAATGACACCTACTCCGATGATGTAACCCGCACGATGACCATGAACTCTACGTCGGAGGTCTTCGCGGACGTCTACTTCGATACCTACTTCAACAATTCTCGCCTCGGTGCTGATTTGGCTCCCGCAGGAGATCTGAGCGGGGACGGCGTAAACGACATTTTAATGGGCGCTGATCTTTACGATCGAGCCAACGTAGGCCTAAATTGCGGTTCCGGCTCCTGTTTCGATGAAGGTGCGGCTCTCGTTTGGGCCGGCGGTAGCAGCAACCTCAGCACCCACCGACAATTCGATTTCGATAGCAACGGCTCCTTGTCTGCGCGAGCGATCCTCGTGGGAGAAGATGGCTTGGATCACGCTGGTGAAGCCGTGTATGGCGTGGGCGACGTGAACGGTGACGGAACCAATGATATGCTGATCGGCGCGGTCGATGCAGGTGTCGGTGGTAAAGCGTATCTCGTGAGCGGTGCCGCTACCGGCGTTGTAGATCTCGGAAGCTCATCCCACGTAATCGCAACATTGATCGGAGAGTCCGGCGAGGACTTTGCACGCTCTGTGGGCGCGTTGGGTGACATTAACGGAGATGGAGACAACGACATTATCATCGGAGCCAAGTCCGCGGACAGCAATGGATCCGATTCCGGGTCGGCTTATATATTCCTCGGAGACGCCTCTCTGTCCGGAACATTGAGTTCCAGTACGGCCAACTCTGTCTTCGCCGGCGCCACGGCCGGAGACGAGATCGGAACCGCCGCCAGCACCGTCGGTGATATAAACGGCAACGGAAGTCCGGACATCCTTGTCGGAGGGCACCACTACAGCACCGGTGGAACCAACCGTGGAGCTGCCTACATCATCTTTGGTGAAAGCTTCTAATCGCCCCCTTCGCTAAGAACTACATAGAGCACTCTTTGTGAGTGCTTTTCTTTTTTTCTTTACGACCGATTAAACCGCCGGTGGTGGTCACCAAAGCAAACATGGTAACGGTACCCATTCCTCAAGTGAAGCCGCCCATTAAAGTCGCGACTCCTTTTCTAAAAAGCGAATCAAGGAGCCGTAATAAAGACGCTGCCCTCCCGGAAAATCGGCATGAGAACCCGTACGAAGAACTTGTTGGAGTAGCCGCGCCCGTACCGGCACCCCCTGCGTTTGACACAATTTGCGAAGCAATCGAAATTGAATGGCAAAGGGATATACCTCAAAGACAGTATGCAGCAGCCCCGTACCGTCAAAGCAATCATTCCAACAAGAAAGGGTGTATTCCTCGAGGAATATGGCATCTTGCCCCAACAGCTCTGCTGAGCGCGCCAATGCCATCACGCTGTCACCGTGAAAGCCATCCAATTGGGTAAAAAGCGGCCGCATACGACCGCGTAAAGACCCGGGGTTGCTCGGGTCATCTATCCAACGCAGCTTTTCCTGCTGTGCCCACGCGAAGAGCGTCTCCCTTTTAAAAGAGAGAAAAGGACGGCACCAAGGAATGGACAAGGGTTGCATTCCGCGCAAGCCGTCCAAACCGGAGCCGCGAAGAAGACGATACAAAACGGTTTCGGCCTGATCATTGGCGTGGTGCCCAGTGGCAATCCGCGTGCTCCCCGTCGCAAGCAGAGCCTCTCTTCGCGCATGTCGTGCTCTCTCTTGCAAATTCCCACCAGAGGTCATATTCAGTTGAACCGACGAAAAGGGGATGCCCAGGTCATAAGCTTGTTGCTGAACGAAAAGAACCTCTTCTTTGGATTCTGTGCGCAGACCGTGATCGATACTCATCACGTCTAAGATACCTTTGTGGGCACCTTGGGTGCGAACCAAGGCATGCATCAGCGTTATGCTGTCCATCCCGCCAGAAACCGCCAACAAGACACGCTCTCCGGGAGACCAAAGTCGATGTCGATGAATTTCCTGGATCAGTCGTTTCAGAAAG
>JAYYRF010000368.1:0-4120 GCA_036127535.1 Myxococcota bacterium
TAAATCCACTCGATCGCTTTGTCATATAATTATCCAGTTATGCTAGAATTGTAGAAGTGCCTTGTTAAATATATAATGTAACCGAAAGGAGGAATTATGAGCAAAACTGTTGGTCTATCAGAAAGTGAGCGTCAAGAAATAGAAGAGGCGGAGCGCAATCTCAAGGAAGCACGTAAGTTTCTAGAGCCACGATCGCAACGTATTCGGATGGAAGCGAAGATTACCTTGCGATCGCAAACCAACTTTTTCGTTGGATTCTCCGAAAATATTTCAGAGGGAGGTATTTTTATCGCCACCCAAAGTCCACCCGACATCGGTGAAAAAGTTGAGATCACCATCCCACTGCTCGATGGAACGCAGTCGGTAAACGTTGAGGGCATCGTGCGCTGGCATCGATCCATGAGTAACGGTATGCCAGCGGGTTGCGGTGTTCAATTTACTCAGATTTCAGACGGCGCAGCTTCTTCTTTAGAAGAGGTTGTTCGCATTCTACGAAAAGAGCCTCTTTTTGTCGACTTATAGAGATATTCACGGCCTCAATTCATCTAAAGAGAAAGAACCACGGTGAAACGAGACGGTTTCTTTTGGCTGCTGATCCTTGTCGCGGCTCTGTATCGCTTTTGGCTTTGGGATAACTTTGCAGGTTGGGAAGAGAGCGACTATGGAAATATCGCAATGGTGCGAGGCGTATGGGAGAGCGGCTTTCGCAACTATGACATGAACCATATGCCTGGATACTACGGTGTCTCGGCTCTTTTTTTGTTTCTGTACTCCGATGCGGTTTGGGCATCCAAGCTGACGGCAACATTGAGTGGTTTGGTCTCTCTAATCGTGATCGCATCCTTAATGTACAGATATGTAGGACGAGTACCGGCTTTATTTTTGATTCTGGTTCTTCTCATTCAGCCTGAGTTCTCACTTTATGCCTCCAGTGCACTTCGGGAGCCTCTATACGCAGCGTTTATTGCCGGAATGCTCTTATTCGTTTTGAAAGAATATTGGTTTTGGGCTGGAATATTCGCTGCGGCTGCATTCTTGGTTCGTTTCGAGTTTCCACTGGTTCTTTTCCCGTTGGGTATCTTTATTGTGCGACAGCATTCGTGGAAAGCGGCGTATAAAATTGCTATCGTGTTGGGGGTGGCGATCCTTTTGTGGGGTGTGTATTGTATGCAGGTGCATGGTACCTTTCAATTTTGGTCACATGCTACCGAAACGAACATAGAATCGGGTTCAGGGGCAGAGGCTGCTTCTTCTGTTGCATGGATTATTCGTGGAGGTAAGGTTTCATCTCTCTTACTTTTTACCGTTCTCTCCTCTCGGGTTGGTTGGTTTATTTGGCTTGGATGGCTTCTTTCTCCATTTATGATTCGACCAGGGCAAAAAGCCTATGTGATCATGCTCCTTTCTTTCTCCTTGGTCGGTATTTGGTTGGCCATCGCCTTTTTTGCACAACATGATGTCAATCACAATTTGTATTGGAAGTGGATGTATCCGCTGGTTCCCTTTGTATCTTTTTGTGGGGTCTTCGTACTGTGGCGAATCTCGAGGGATTGGGTCTGGAGAGCCAAAGCATCTTTTTGGGTTGTGATCTTATTTGGGACAATGGTTCCGCAATACCAAGAGAGCCACCGACAAAGAGAACGGGCAGAAAGGCTCTATTCTCCACAAATTAATTTGGCCACTTTCATTGAAGAGCAAGCCCCCAAGGATCGTCTGCTGCTGGTTGATAATATTCCGGAGCGTTGGATCAACCGGAAACCGAATTCGTTTCGGATTATCTCTTGGCATGATGTTCCGGTAGCGTCCTCGAATCCGATGCAATTTGCACGGTGGATTCAAGAGAACGATGTTTGGTGCGTTTTGTGGTTTAAAGAAGAATGGACGCAAGCGCCGAAAATTGCACCCTTTCTCGCAGAGGGAACACAGTGGAAACAAGGAGAGGTTGTGTTAACACCACACAGTAAAGAAGAGGATTATGGATGGATTTTTTATCTTCGAGAACGTTAAGCTTCCGCCATATTGAATTGATAGTCTTTGCTGTGTATCAAGAGTTCTCTTCCCAAGGCGCTGGAGACATCTTCACCAGTTTGAATAAACCTCTTAAGGTTCTGCGTGTATATATTTAAGCGCGCTTGGTTGCGATCCACGAAGCATAATATGTGAAGCGGGGACAGTTCTATCCTTTGCAGTAATGCCAAAGATGGTGCATCCTGCGGATAAACCGTCAGGCTGGCATAGTATTCTTTGAGGGAAACAGGAAGATGTTGCAGTGCTTCGTGCAATATATTTTCGATGTCGAGTGCGTTGAGAATCGGAAGAGGTGGATAGGTTTGCGGATCGAGCCATTGCGCATGTAAATATGTCCGATAAGCACCCAAGCGATCGCCTTTACATTCGCGAAGAAGAGAACGAACCCACCAAGCATCGGGATTGAAGGGATCGTAATTGAGTGAATTGACAATGGCTTTTTGCGAGAGGGAAATATCGAGTAACTCTAAGGCGGTAAGACCGATATGGCACCATATGTCTGTAGATTCGTTGTCGCCCAAAGCCGCTTGTTGGAGAACTTTAAGAGCCTCTTTCAAGCTTCCGTCCAACTGCAGGGCAACGGCCTTGAGAAATATAACTTCTATGTGGTTGGGATACTCCTTGAGCAGTTTTTCACAGACGCGCAGTGCTTCTTGTACTTGAGTGTGGCTGAGAAGTTCCTCCACATATTGCAAGAGTTCATTGAGAGTCTGTGTCTTCGGATTCTGATTCTGCACGCGTTTCCTCTACGGCAGGTGGTGGCGATGGCTCAGAAGCGAGGTTGGATTCGGCTTCCTCTGCTTCGGGGACGGTCGACTCCGGTGTAGACTCTTCCGTCGAAACATCAGATGGAGTATAGCGGTATAGGATAATTTCCTCGTCTCTGAGAGAGCGGTCTCCGCGAAAAAAGCCTCGGCGTAACACCTGAGCTACTTTTTTGTCTTTTTTTGCATCATCGGTATCTTCGAGTTGAATCACGCGGTGGTGTTTTCGATTGAGCTCCTCTGATGGAGGATAGGGAAGAACATCTCGACGGCGCAGCAATTCATAAAACTCATCGATCAAGTACGAAAAGTTATCTTTGGAGTCAGAGTTTTGTTTTTCCAGCGTGGATTGAAACCAAATCATACTGTCATAGAAGCTGAGCAAATCCAAGAGAACGGATTTTTCAAACTTGAAGACAAAATCGGACTTGTATTGGTCGAGCTCTTTATACAGTGTATCAAATGCCCTTTTGTTGGAGGAGTCTTGGCGTAAAAGCTGCTCGAGATGCCCCCGAAGCGCAGAGAGTTCGGTGAGAATTTTATTAGAATCGCTCATATTTAATCTACTTGGGTAATGATATTGTTGAGCGCATGCGAAATGCTGAGAGGATCATACGCATCTGCGTAATCTTCTTTGGATGCACAGATTTTTTGCAAAAAGGCTCGGTTTACATTGGGGCCAACGCCGATGCAAAAGATTCTTCCACCTTGTTTACGCACTTTGTTACACGCTCTTTCAACAGCGGATGGATCGTCGACAATTCCGTCGGATAAAATAATGAATATCGTTCCTTTTTCTTTGAGATTGCGACGTGCGATCAAAATGCTCTTTGCGATATCCGTACTGCCGATGGCAACCAGTTCGTTGAGTGCCTTGCTCAGGATCCTCGGATCGTTATGAGGACCCGCTACCGGTTTGGTGCCGCCGGGCGAGGTGAAGATGGCGATGCTTCGATTGGAACGAATGTTTTCCTCGATAAAGCGATTGGTGGAGACTTTGGCCGCGTCCAGTGCTTCACCATACATCGAGCCACTACAGTCCATAATAACAGCAATGTGAGCGGGTATATTACCGTTTAGTACATCTTGAAGGCTGTATTTGTCTCCGGAAAGGCGATGAGAGAGGATGTTGTCGGTACTGAGGTCACGTGCCTCTACTTCGACAATGCCGTTGTGCGTATATCTATAGGTAATCGATATTTGGCTCTCTTTCGCGGGTTTGGGGCTGAGGCCAAAAAATTCAAAATGTCCCAACGTCGCGCACTCGAGAGGATTGTGGGAATCACCTTGAAGCATCCACAAGTCCATCATCGATTGGCCGTTGTGCG
>JAYYRF010000369.1:0-8888 GCA_036127535.1 Myxococcota bacterium
TTTATGTTGTTACAACGTGTTATTAAACACCTTGTGTAACGTGAGAGCAGGTAAGAGTAATTGTCTCAACTGCTGCTTCTGAAGAAGAAGCGTCCATTGGTGGAAGCTCCCACTTGCTTGGATACGCATCGTGAATCATCATGGTACGAACGACGGTTTCCATGTCAGGAAGAAGAAGACTCACAGTTACAAGCTTACGCTGAATTGTGCCGTTTTCGATTGCAAGACGCCACTCGTAGAAAGAGTCTACTTGCTGATAAACACGCTTGAGCTCGATGTCTTCGAAAGAAGCTCGGCCAGGCTGCTTCATTACATAGCGGTCATCACCGTGCATGAATTCCATTGTTTCAGAGGTAGAAACAACGCCTGATACAGAGATGAACTTTGCGTTTTCAACTTCGACATTGTCGATTTCAACTTTGAAGTTAAAGGCCCCGATGTAGTTGTCAAGACCGTACTGTGGTGCACCCATAATTTTCTCCTATCTTTGATTATTGGTGTGGTGAAAAAGCTCCCCCTTTCGGGGGAGCGATTGCTCTTTGCTGTCAAAAAGCAAAACGATAAATAGGGTTTTAGCCCTATCCTACCGCCATAGGAGTCTGCTGGAATCGGATTCTCACAAACTCTGCAGGGAATACAGGTCGGATAGAGACATCGACAGTCAGCATACCGGAACGGATATCTGCTTCAGGATTGTTTTCTTTATCACACTGAACTGTGAATGAATCCGACCATGAATCACCATCGAGCATGCCCATATTGTAGCAGCGGAATAGGAATGCAGCAATTGAGTTCTTAAGATTTCCGCGAGTCTGGTTATTGTTTGGCTGGAAAACCGCCCAGTTTACAGAGTCACGAACCGAACGTTCGATGAAAAGGAACAAACGACGAACGTTTACATAGTTCCAAAGTGCATTCGCCGCAACGGTACGAGCACCCCAAACGCGGATACCAGCACCTGCTCTATGACGGATGATGTTGATACCTTTAACGTTGAGTGCTGCTTGCTCGCGGTCGGAAACAGAAGTAACAAGTTCGGAGATACCCAAGACAGGCTCGTTCGCAGGTGCTTTGTGAACACCGCCACCAGGCTTGTTGTCTGTTCCTGCGATCACACCAGCGATGAAACCAGCAGGAGGAGTGATAACATACTTGTCCTTCAATGAAGTAGAGACAGGATTGTCGGTGATGAACCATGGTGAGTAACATGCACCGTATCCGTTTTCATCACGAGGCGTACAACGATCCAAAACGACGTCTGCTGCAAATCCACCGAAACGGAGTTCACCTGCAACAGGCTCTGCCAAGACTTGAAGTTCGCGTACTTCGTAAGGAGCACCCTGCTTGAGCCAACGGAAATCGTTAACTTCTACGCCACGAGGCTGCTTGGTGAGGAGGTAACGAGGCGCTTCGAGGATAGCGAAGAGATCACCACGACCACTTGGGCCGGCGTACTCGAGAATCGCTTGCTGCCAGCCAAATTCAAGACCAGGAGCGCAAAGCATCGCAACAACGGAAGCTCCGTCGAATGCTTTTTCAAGGAATTGACGCTTAGCAGGTCCGCCGGTTCCTTCTTCTTGAAGACAAACAGCGGGGAATGCAGTCGCACCACCATTCGCGAAGAAACCACCAACTGCGAGCTCAAGGCGACGCATACCGGGATGATTTCGTAGCCAAGAGTGCCAAGCAGCTTTTGCTTTTCCACCAAGAGTATCCCAGCGAACTTCTGCTTTTGTGAAGGAGATTCCTTCGGCTTCGCAGAGAACTTCTTGAAAGAGACGAGCGCCCCACTCACCACGCCATGCGTGAAAGCCTTCCATAGAAGAGAAGGAAGGAGCCGTTCCATGCATGCGATCGTGAATCGCACCGACGTTGATGTTTTTAACGCCTTTTTCATTTGCACAAGAGAGAGCGCCTGTGTGGGCGATTCCTTGCTCTTCCGCATATGTAGAGATGATGTCCATTACTTTGTTATCATCTGTTCCATGAGAGAGATCCCAAGTAAACGCCTCGTTCTCCTTTACAGCACTCATCAAAGCACGGCTAACGGGGAAGCGAATGGTGTTTGCTTTGGCATCTTCCAAAGTAACTTTGTTGTCGAAAGACGGTGATTTAATATCCCACTTTCCAGGGAGGATGTCGGAAACAAGGCTGTGGAACTTGTTAGAGCTCGCTACGGGAGCAGCTTTGTCTTTTCCTTTACCCTTTGCAGGCGCGGCTGCAGCGGATGGACCAGCCAAGCGTCGGAAAGCACGAGCTCTCGCCCATGACATGTGTGCATCTTCTGCTTTACCAGGAAGAAACATCTTGTCTGCTTCGCCAACACCAGAAATGAACTGGCTTGGGATTGTAATAACTGCAACCATTCCGGTTTCAGTTGTAGAAGAAGCTTGGACTGGACGAGGTCCGGAGGAAATCTCCTCAATATATACGCCGGGGGTGCGATAATCAGGCATTAATCATCTCCAAAGTGTGTGATTAGTTTGTAGCGCTTGGGCTACTGTGTTTAGGATTGTAAGGTGGATGGACAACCATGGTTCCCGCTACCACCATTTGAGAAAGAATATGTCGATAAGGCCCCATTGAGCGCTTCGTGTTTAAAGCGATTAACGGGAATCTCTTTGCGTGAAAACCATGCAAAACGGAGGTTTGATTCGGCTTTATGTTGCTTCGTCCCATGGAAAGAGGAGAAAACATAACGTCTCCAAATCCTTGTATAAAGGGACTTCTTCGAAGTGCCAATAAATTTTCCTTTGAAGACTGCACCAAACCCAACCTAAAATCGATCACAAGTTAGTAGATCACGTTCAGTCTAATTGATCAAGTCAAAATCGTATTTTTTTCGATCAAAAATTCAGAACGACGAGGGTCTATTAAATATCAACAAATTGGATGCGGCTAAAAAGCTCTCACGAGATTCAATGAACCGAAATCCAGCGGCTTCTATTTTTTTCTGTATTCGAGTACGGCTGTATAGCCATAGCCGGTCTTGACATTCAAACAACTCAACTTTGAATCCTGCACGAGAAACGAGAAACGAGAAATTCAACTCGCAACATCCTTGCAATTCTTTTGGTACGACCATGCGTGCAATTTTTAGATTCAGCGTTTGATACGTTTGTAGAAATGGCTTATCGAAGTCGATCTGCTTCTTTTCAAGCCACGGCTCGACAATCAAAATACCATCATCTTTCAGCAAAGAATACCAGTGTGTAAGCGCGATCTGTAACTCTTCTTCGGATAGATACGCAATTCCTCCGAAGAGACATACAATCGCATCAAAGGACATCGTCAGTTTCGTATCTTTCATGTCTGTACAATACCAATGTGCTCTTGGGTTCCGTCGCGACGCCAATTCAATCGACCGTGAACACAAATCAACACCGTAGCAATCGTACATGGACCAGTTCTCAATATAACGACCGGTACCACAAGCCAACTCTAAAAGTGTTCCTTTGGCACAACCGTGGCTCGATAAGATTTTATGGATTATATCAGCTTCGCCAGTATAATCTTTCCAAGAGTATATGTAATCATATAGATCGACCGCGCTTTTCATTTTCACTCTCAATACCCAAAGGGGAATCCTAACGATGAAACCTCTCATAATATTAGATTTCGACGGAACCATGACCGATGCAGAAGCTGAGGGCAAACCATACAGCCAAGGCTATCTCGAAGATCTCGCATTAATATGTAATCTCTCCAACGAAACCATCGCAGAATGGGCACAAGAATTTACAGAACATGTACAGAAGAACCAGCAGCGATTCGGATGGAAATTCAACGGTGATATAGTTGCACCCGCCTCTGTTGATCCATACCTACGCATCATGCCCGTCGCCAGAATGATTTTAGATCGCGCGAATCTCCTGACGGACACCTCCTTGCGAGATCGAATATTGGATCGGATTTTATACAAGTACAATTACCAAAAAACCAACACATGCTTTCGCGATGGCGCAGCAGAATTTCTCTCTCAATTCAACGAAACAAAAAATTGTTATATCGTCACCAACTCTCACACCGAACCCGTTCGACAAAAAGTCAAAAGGCTCTCCGAAGCAGAACCGAACCTCGAGATCGAGTGGCTAATCGATCGCGTTTCTGGAAGCGCCAAAAAATACGTTATCGATGAAAAATTTGACTCCCTGCCACACGCCTTGACGCTCCCCAATCTCCAACGACCGATTCTTCTGCGACGCTCAAATTACTTCAGCGTACTAGAGCGTATTCGCAAACAGGAGAATCGGAATTGGAGTGACATGATCGTTATCGGCGATATCTTTGAGCTCGATCTCTCTGTGCCCATATCGATGGGAGCGCACGTCGGTTTGATGACCTCGCAGTTTACCCCGGATTACGAAAGAGAGTACTTGGTCTCTCACCCGCGCGGCGCTGTTTTTACAAGTCTACCCGCAGCGAGCCAATGGCTAAGAAGCATCTGATATCACCGGCAAACGCGCTTACCAACCGGTAAGGAATCGAACAATCGCTCGAACCCACCCAGGATATGGGGGACGCGACAAGCGCGGCACGATCCAATTAAATTGACTCTGCTTATAGACACCCTTGTAGTGTGTAAACGTATCAAAGCCATACTTGCCGTGATACATTCCCATCCCACTGTTACCAATCCCACCGAAGGGCAATTCTTCTTGAGAGACGTGCAACAGCGTATCGTTTATACACACTCCACCCGAATGGGTTTGATTGAGAACTTGGTTGATACGCTTCTTTTTCGTATCAAAGTAGTATAATGCGAGAGGTCGGGGACGATCGTTGATATAATCGATGGCCTCTTCCAGAGTGGAGTATGGAACAATCGGTAAAAGCGGACCGAATATTTCCTCTTGCAAGATGCGCATGTCTTGCGATGGATTCTCAATGATCTGCGGTGCAATTTTAATCGAAAGCGTTTCGTTCGCTGGATTGAATTCTGTAACTTTCGCACCCTTGTCTTTTGCATCTTGTAAGAGAGAACGCACCCGCTCCCTTTGTCGTTCATTGATGATCGATGTGTAGTCGTCGTTGCCCTCTAAGGTTTTGTACATCTTGGACAAAGATGCTTGTATCCCCTCCACCAGCGCAGATACTTTATCTTTTGGACACAGCACATAATCCGGAGAGATGCAGGTTTGCCCAGCATTGAAAAACTTACCTGCTGCAATTTTACCCGCCGCCTTCGAAATCGAGTACGAAGGATGAATAAGCGCTGGCGTTTTTCCACCGAGCTCGAGTGTAACCGGCGTTAAGTTTTCAGCGGCCGCAGACATCACCTTTTTGCCTATATCCGGAGATCCCGTGAAAAAGAGATGATCAAAGGGCTGCTTCGAAAATGCGATTGCAGTTTCGGTATCCCCCACGCAAACCCGAACAATGTCATCACCCAACGCGTCTTGTAAAAATCTCTTGAGAAAAGACGCCACTTTCGGCGTATTTTCGCTGGGCTTGAGCATCACACGATTCCCCGCTGATATCGCTTGTGCAATCGGTGTGATCGCGAGAGAAACCGAGTAATTCCATGGAGATATAATACCTACAACGCCCAAAGATTGCGGTCTGACTTGAATGGAAGCAGGCCAAAATAGAGGGCTGAGCTCCTTATCTTGAATTTCCATCCAGTCGTCCAAATGTTGTAAGGTGTGTCGAATATTTCTCGCCATCAACATCACTTCGGCAGCCAGTGTTTCATAGGAGGCTCGGCCACCGAAATCCTCCGAAATAACGCGGACGATTTCTTCTCTTTGAGAGATGACGGCTTTTTTGAGCTTCTTCAAAAGTTTCTTCCGCTCCTTCTTGCTCAATTCTCCCTTGGAACGCTGTAGATTCTTCAGGTCTTTGAAATCTTTCTGTATTTGTTCTTCGGTCATTGCTGTGATCGGTAATGACCCTTTTGCAGAGGGCTCTTGAACTTCAGGACTAACGGGACTGGACGAACCTTCTTGGCTACTTGTCGATTCTTTGGGGGACTCACTCATGATCGCATTCTCTTGTCGAATAAGGGGTATATAGAAGTAGTACTAATATATATGCATGTATATCACACGCCACACATCGATGGATGTCGTTCTTTTTGACAAAAATTCAAAAATGGTCTGCCTTTTTGTCTTTTTGACAAAAAAAAGGGATAAAGATATGTGAAAACCCCTTTTAGCAATGGCACGTTCCTTGCATGAACCTATATATCAAAGAGGTATAAAGCATGTCAAAATCCAAATGGGTACTTACCGGAATATATGCGGGTGCAATACTTCTCGGGTGGAGTCTTGCTTTTGGCGGATCGAAATACGTCTCCAGAATCCTGTCTGTTGAAGACTCCTTTGAAAATCCCGTCGAGGTTGCGAGTCAGACGAAGAAACCGAAAAAAAGGTACACAAAACCGCAAAAATCCAAGTACGTCAATGCAATCAAAAACCGAAACATATTTGACTCCACTCAGGTGAATAAAGTTGCAGCGGAAACGCCCCCGGAAGAAGGGGACGCGACCATAAGCGATATCGACGTCCAGCTCATCGGAACCATCGTCCTCAAACCTGCGGAGCAAAGCCTCGCTTGGATTCGAATCAACAGCACCAATAAAACGACGGCTTATGGTGTGGGAGATGCGCTTCTCGATGCAACAATAGAGCGCATAGAATCTGAAAATGTATGGCTTCGTCGAAACAACACATCTGAGCTACTGACCATGTACGGCGACAAAAAGGGTTCGGGCAGCAAATCCACACCCAGCAAAAGAAAAGACAAAAAAGATGATGATTCAGGAATCAGTAAGAATGGAAAAGATCGATATGTTGTTGATCAAGCCGTATTTGATGAACTACTGAGCAATCCGGAAAAACTATACACTCAAATTAGAGCAACAGAACATAAAACAGATGGGGAAGTCGATGGATACAGAGTTTCAGGTATCCGACGAAAATCGATTTTCTACAAGTTGGGCGTAAAAAATGGGGACATAATCCACGGTGTAAATGGCATGCCGCTCACCAATTTAAACAACGCTATGGAAGCATACCAATCACTACAATCTTCTCGCGACTTCTCATTCGACATCACACGTCGTAAGAAAAAGCGAAAGATGGAATACGAAGTTCGCTGATTCGCAAAGGAAAAGATCATGCAAAAATGGTTACGAAACTCTTTTATTCTTACTGGCCTTTTTTTGTCGCAACAAGCAGCGGCTCAACCTGAGGGCAACGGGCAAAACGATATGTTGCCCATACCGTGGGCTGCCGATGGTGGTGGTCCTCGAAGAGCCGGCAATACCGCTGGAAACACATCCACGCCCGCAAATGCACGAAAACACTGCGGTGGATATGCATACAAACTCCAAAATGTTAGGGGAAAAGTCATCGATATGGATTTTGTCGATGCGCAATTAAAAGATTTTGTTGAGTTCATGGCGTGTGCCCTCGGTAAAAACTTTATATTGACCAATGACCTGAAAGGAGAAGTCAATCTGATTTCTCATGAACCGATCAGCGTCCAAGTCGCAAAGGAAGTTTTCTACTCCGTCCTCGAGACGCACGGCTACACAACGGTTGCCGTTGGAAATACGACGAAGATTGTGCAAACCTCCGCGGCGAGCAAAGCGCCAACAAAGGTATTGCAGGACTCCAATATTCCAAACAGCGATCGTTTTGTTACCCAGATAATCCAGCTTCAAAATGTTGGCGTGAACGAGATTTTAGATATCGTCAAAAACCTCTCGGGTAAGAGTTCCAATATTATTACCTATCCCCCAACCAACACTCTCATCATTACAGATGCAGCCGCCAATATTCGCCGTGTGTATCAGATTATTAGTCAAATGGATGTTGGGACACCCAAAAGTGCTCGACGGATCGTACCCCTCAAGCATGCAACCGCCAGCGACATTGAAAAGATCATCAAAGATCTCTACGAAATCGAATCCACCTCGAACAATAGCAATAACAACTCCTCGAGCAGTAAAAGCAAACGCAGCAAAAGAAAAAAGAAAGGTAAGAAATCAAAAGAGTCCTCCTCTGCGACAGCCAGTGCGGGTTCCGAGGGAAAGTACATCGAAAAAATCATCTCTGACGAGCGTACGAATTCTTTGATCATTATCGCAAACGAAGAAGCGATGGAGGCTGTCAGCAAACTCATCGCGGAACTCGATGTAGACGTCGATCCGGCGAGCAGAGCTCAAATCCATGTCGTCTATCTCGAACACGCCAAGGCAGAAGATATTTCACAAGTTCTCTCGAACCTCAGTGAAGGTGGGAATCGTACCAACAACCGAAACAATCGTACCAATACCAACCGAAACAATCGAAACAACAACCGGAACAACACTCGAAACAACCGGAACAACAATCGAAACAACCAAAATGATGCTGCGAGTTCTGGTCCTTCGGCTGTGGCCGCTTTCGATTCGGGAGTCCGTATCACGAGCGACGAGAATACCAATTCTCTTGTCATTATCGCTACGCCCGATCAAATTCGATACATCAAGCAGGTAATTGAAAAGCTCGACATTCGACGAAAACAGGTATTTGTAGAAGCGGTTATTTTGGAATTGGCCAGTGATGAAACCAGTAATATCGGGGTTGGAGCGCACGTCGGTAAACCCGGCGAAGATGATGGTAGTCTTTCTCTTTTGAGTACCCAACTCAATGGCTCTTCCATCGGCGTATCTGCCGATCTTCTCACCGGTATGGCCATGGGTGTTTTCGGTGCGCCCGTATCCGTAGATGTCTCTGATGGAACCGGTGGATCGACAACCCTAAGCGTACCGGCCTTTGGTATCGCTTTAAACGCCTTGCAGAGTAACTCTTCCGTCAACATTCTCTCTACGCCAAACATACTCACAACCAACAACGAAGAAGCATCCATTATTGTTGGTCGAAACATCCCCTTCCCCG